>DATGJN010000093.1 GCA_035295165.1 bacterium | reverse complement strand
CGGTCACGGAGACTGCACCGCGGTGCACGGCGTGCAGCGCCCACGCCCCCGTGTAAGAGAAACAGTCGAGCACGGTGCCGCCAGCGGCGAGCTCCGCGGCGCGCGCCCGGTTTTCGCGCTGATCGAGAAAGAACCCGGTCTTCTGCCCCCGCGCCACGTCCACGATAAACCGGACGCCGGCCTCGTCGATCTCGATCTCCGTGGCTCCGCCGCCGGCGAGCCACCCCATCTCCCGCGGCAACCCCTCCAGACGGCGCACCGCGGGATCGTTGCGGGCGAAGACGCCGCGGGAACCCACGAGATCCCGCAGCAGGTGGACGAGCATCTCCTTCCGGCGATCCATCCCGAGCGTCAGCGTCTGAACGACGAGCACATCCGCGTACCGATCGACGATGAGACCGGGCAGGCGGTCGCTTTCCCCGAACACGAGACGGCACGCGGTCGCGTCCGGGGCGACGCGCGCACGGAGCGCAATCGCGCTCTCAAGGCGCTCGCGAAAGAACGCCTCGTCGAGCGCCCGGCCGGCGGGCGCCAGCAGGCGGACGGTGATCACAGACCGGGTATTGAGGAGACCCACGCCGACGCTGCGGCCGCCGGCGGTGAGTACCTCGACCGCGTCGCCATCCGCCGGCGCCCCCTCGAGACGCGCGATGTCCGTACGGTACACCCACAGGTGGCCCGCGCGGATGCGCGCATCGCGGTCGGGGTGGAGCACGACGGCAGGGTGGCCCCGGGCGATCCGCGGAGCCGGCGGACGCGGGTGGCCCGGCGCCGGGCTAGAAGAGGCTGGTTTGCGCCGGCTGTTCGACGCGGGACTCCTCGTCGGCGCCTTCGAAGATGTGGATTTCACCGAACACTCCGTCGTAGCCCGGGCGAATCACGACGCGCCCCTCGCGCACGCGACGCAGCCCGTCCACGATCCGCGGGCGGGCGTGCCGTGCGACTTCCTCGAGCGGCACGTCCAGGAGCACGCCGAACTCACTGCCGAGCTCGTGCACCAACCGAAAGTACTCTTCCCGCACGCCGCCCGTGCCGGGTTGCGACCCAAGGGCCTCGGCGATGATCTCCTCGAGCGGGATGAGGTTTCGAAACGGCACGCGGTCCTGGGCGCCGCCGCCCGGGGCGCGGTCCGCGATCGCCTCCACGCGCGACATCACACCGACTGTGACCGGGCGCCCGCACGAGGGGCACCGTCCCTTCGCCGCTGTCGTCTCCTGCGGCGACAACCGGCGCTGGCACGATCGGTGACCGTCGAAATGGTACTTCCCTTCCTCCGGGAAGAACTCGATCGTGAACAGGAACTTGGACCGGTCGCGCTCGCGCAGGATCCGCAGGATCTCGGCGTAGTCCATCTCGCAGTCAAGCACGTTGGCTTCGCGACCGAGCTTCGCGGGGGAGTGCGCGTCGGAGTTGCTGACCAGCGTGACGCTGTCGAGCTCCGAGAGCCGCCAGTTCATCGGCGGATCGCTGCTGAGCCCCGTCTCCGCCGCGGCGATGTGCTTGGCCTGGTCCCCGAAGCACTCCGCGAGCGAATCGAACCCCGAGTTGCTCCCGTACAACGAGAACCAGGGCGTCCACACGTGCGCGGGGATGATCATGCACTGCGGGGAGATCTCCATCACGTACTCGACGAGCTTGTCGCTCGGCAGCGACAGCGTCGGCCGGCCGTCGGCCATGAGGCTGCCGAACCGGGCGAGCACCGCGTTGATCCGATCCACGACCTCGAACCCCGGCGCCAGGATGACGTTGTGAATCTTGCGGAGGCGCCCCCCTTGCGGGTAGATGTTGCTGACTTCGACGGTCAGCATGAAGTGTTGCGCGCCGTGGGTGAACAGCCCCCGACCCGTCGGCTTCAGCTTCGCCTTGAGCTCGCGCAGCCACACCGGATGCGTGAAGTCACCCGTCCCCACGAGCGTGATGCCCTTGAGTCCGCACCACTTCGTGAGATTCTCGACGTCCATGTCCCGGCTGGTTGCGCGGCTGAACTTCGAGTGCAGGTGCAGATCGGCGATGATGCGCATGGAACGGGATTCGCGCCACCGGGACGCGCATCCTGCCATCTCGCGACGGACCGACCCGCGACCGCCTTTCTCGCGACGTCGCGTCCGAAAAACGAGCAGGGAGGCGGCTCCGCATTGAGCCGCCTCCCCTTCGCACTACACGGGTGCGTTCGTGAGTGAGTATGTTGGTGTGCTAGCCGGTAACCCGCACGTTGCTGGCCTGGGGTCCCTTTTGTCCCTGCGTCGCTTCGTACTCGACCTTCTGGCCTTCGTTCAGAGACTTGTAGCCCTCGCCGACGATGCCGCTGAAGTGCACGAACAGATCCTTGCTCCCGTCATCCGGAGTGATGAAGCCATATCCCTTCTCTGCGTTGAACCACTTGACCGTGCCGACCGCCATGATTTTCACCCACCTGGTGTACCAAGCTACCAACCGACTCTGCTGCACCTAACCACACAGTCTGCTGATGCCGTTCTAGTATGACAGATTTTCGGACAAACGCAAGCGATACAGTCGTGTGGGATCCCGCGGCGCCGGGCGCCCGCACCCGGTACTCGCCGGCCCCCTCTGATCGCGCACCCGGCGGGACTGTGGTATGCTTGGGGAGTCGCGTTGGGTTGGTGTGTCTCGCCACCGTCGCCCACGTCCCGCGGCGAAGGGAGAAGCTAATGAGACGCGTTCGCCGGATCAAGAAGCGTCCTTCCTCAGGCAAGACGCGGCGGAGCAAGCAGGCGAAGGCGCGCCGCATCAAGGCGATTCACGACGCGCTCCTCGCGCGCACCCCAGTCACAGAACATCCCTAGATCTCGGTCCCGTGCGTTTCGCCGGGCAGACGCCGCCGCCGGCCGGCGCCGTGGACCGCGTGGGCGCGTCGCCATGCTAAACTGGTTGTAGTGTCCTTTCACGGTTGACGAGGAGGATGGGGATGCGCAGAGACCAACGACAGACGGGCAGCACACGAAACGCCAAACCGCGCAAGATCGATCTGGTGAGCCAGATGGTGGCCCCCGGAGCCCAGGCGGGGCCGTTTCCGTGGGATCGGTCCCTCGGAGAGGTCAAAAAGCCGTCCGGCAGAACATTGCGGCGGTCGTTTGGCGCGGACCTGAGACCCAAGCATTAGGGTTCCACTTCAGGAAGCGCGCCGGGGCAGCGGCGCGCACGCGATACGGCGACGATCGACCCGCGTCGCATCCAAAGAGTGAGACGAGAGGGCATCCGGTGATCGTCCGGGGGCCCTCTCTCCTTACGCATGCACACGGGTTCCAAGGTCCGCACCCGAACAGAAGCGCGCACACCGGGTCTGGAATCTCCGCATCGCTCCGGGCATCCGGGGTCACGCCGACGAGATGGGCGAAGCGCGAGACTCGCAAGGCCAAAGCGATCGGGACCGGCTCGTGCACCCTGGCCGACTGCGCGAGCGCGACGACGCTCCCGGCGCAACGCAGCGCCGAGTCGCTGGACCGAGCGAACCCCTACATCTGCGCGAACATACCCTGCACCAACGCCTTGACGACGAGCGGGGCGACGACCGGGCGACGGACCATCGCCGCGCTCAGGCCGCGCAGCAACGGGCCGAACAACTTGGACTGAAACTGGGTATCACCGGCGTCCGCGATGCTCGCGAGGATCCGCGGGCTCTCAGCGATGACGCGCATGACGGTGTCGAGCTCCGCGTCGGACAGTCGGTTGATCGCGCGCCGGCTGAACGCCGTGAACCTGACTTCGCGTCCGATGCGACGCCGCCATCCGCGCTCGTACGCGCTGAGCGCTGTGCCGTCCCCGCCGACGTACCGTGCGGCCATCTGACCGGCGATCCGGCCGGCGGTCATCGCGTAGTAGATGCCGCCGCCAGACGTTGCCTTCACCATCCCCGCCGCATCACCGACGACGATCACGCGATCGGCGCTGGTCGTCGCCGTCCCGGTCAGCAGCGGAATCCGACCGGCCACCTTCCGCTCGATCACGACGCCCGCCATGCGGCCGCGCATAGCCGGATGAGACGCGAGGAGCCGCTCAAGGTACCACACCGGCCGGCGCGGCGTCCGTTGAGGATCCACGGCGAGCCCAACGCGGCTCGTGTCGTTTCCCACCGGCATCAGCCACGCGAAAAAGCCCGGCGCGACGTCGTCGCCAAAGAACATCTCGGGCGTGTCCTGTTCCACGCCGCCGATGCCGCGGATTTGGTACTGCAGGCCGAACGCGTGCCGCCGGGGAATCGCGACGCCCAACATCTCGAGCAGGCGCGGGGCCGATCCCTCCGCGTCGATCACGAGAGGCGCGCGCGCCTCGAACGTGCGGCCGGCGCGCGCGCCCCGGACGGCGACGCTGCCGTTGACCCGCGCCGCCTCGGTCACCCGGACCCCGGTCACCAGCTCCGCGCCGGCCTCTTGCGCCCGTTGCGCAACCCACCGGTCGAACACGATCCGATCCACCGCATATGAGTCCACGGTGGACCGCCGGACCCGCACCGCGACCCCGCTCGGCGAATAGAGCACAGCCGCGCTGACCGCCGTGTGCGCGAGCGTGCGGGGGATTTCCAGTTCGTCGAACGCGTGGAACGACAGCTTGCCGGTGCAGTGGCTGGGGACGCCCACCGTCGGGTGTTCCTCGAGGAGCAGCGTGCGCAGCCCGGCGCGAACGGCCGTCCGCGCGGACTCCGCACCGCCGGGCCCGGCGCCTATCACGATCACGTCATAGTCAGCCACGGGGCTCACTGGGTTCGCGGCGTTGCAGGGCATTTCCTCCCCGTCCCCAAACGTATTCCCACACATGGGCGTTCGGCTCGGCATCGGGCTGCTGCTCGTTCTTCTGCTCAGCGCCGCGCTCGGCGGCACCGGCCAGGCACAGCCGTCCCCGGACGCGGTCGTGCGTGCGATCGTGGACGTCCAGGGCGCACAGGAGACGCACACCCCCGAGCCCTACAACCACGCGGTGGCCTTCCGGTATTTCGCGCCTGGCGCGCCCCCGCCCACGGTCATTCTGCTGCTGATCCCGGGCCTCAACTCGGGACCCAACACCCTGGACATTCTAGCCCGGCAGCTCGTTGCGCGCGACGCCCACCTCGAGGTGTGGGTCGAGGCGCCTCGCGCCACGCTGCTGCAGGATCGCCGCGGCGTCGTCGCGGCGCTCGCGTACGAGAACCCGGACTTCTCCCTGAGCTACTACTATGGCGGCATGCCGATCGACGGGAACACGTACCATCCGCTCGCCGCCGATGCCGCGACCTACGCGGCGTATTGGGGGCTCGACGTCCATCTGCGGGATGTACACGCGCTCGTGGAAGCGGCGCACCGCCGGGACCCCGGCGCGCGCATCGTCCTCGGCGGTCACTCGCTGGGCGGCATCCTCTCGGCGCTGTACGCCGGGTACGACTTCGATCGACTCCCCGGACCCGACCCCGTCCCGCTGGCCAACGGCGTCCCCGCGCCGTCCCCGGGAGCCGGCGCGCGCGACATCAGTGGCCTCCTGCTCATTGACGGAATCCCGCTGTCGCTGATCCCGCGTCTCACCGGCGGCCAGTACCTGGACGGCGTGAGCATACCGCTGCTCCCCCGCATCCCCGGCGTCCGCGCGCTCATCCGCCGCCTCGCGTCGCCGTTCTCGGATCTGGAAGAGGTCGCACGCCCGCAGGACAGCGTCCTGCTCGACGTGGTTGCGACGTACGCGTACCTGCGCCCGAGCGAGGCGAGCCATCTTCCATTCGCCCCCAGGAACGGACTCGAGATCACCAACGAGGCCCTGTTGGGGGGCATCCTGTCAGATCAGACGCAGCCCGACCTGTTTGTGCGCGCGTCGATCGGTGTGCCGCTCGGCGTCTTCAAGCGCATCGCCGACCCCGCGAACATCAACCGGGACGGCCTGCTCGACCTGGCCAGTGGCCGGCCGGCGCCGGGCCACGCGCTGATCCAGTGGATTCCCTACGATCGCAGCCAGCCGCGCGGGCGGGTCGATCTGCGCACGTTGGTCACCGCCATGCTGCGGCCCGGTGCCGACTTCACCCAGTGGTACGTCCCGTGGCGGCTCGTGCTTGACCTGGGGCTCGCCGCCGGGCTCGACACCAGCGACGAGTTCGCGCGCCGGTTCGCGAGCCTGACGCAGATTCGCTATACGAAGCTGCCTGTGCTGATCCTCGGGGCCGGGAACGGGCTTCTCCGGCGGCCGCAAACAACCGCGTTCTATCGGGCCCACATTGCGACGCCTCCCGCCGAGGTGCAGGTCGAGATCTTTCCCGGATTCACGCATCTCGACATCGAGGACGCCGCGGACAATCCGGCCGTGCCCCGGATCCTCGCGTGGCTCGACGGCATGCTACACTGATGCGGCGGCATCGCACGGCCGGCGTCGGCCACCACGCGTAGGAGGACCGGATGCGAAGACTGACCGTGGTGTTGACCGCCGCCTGCGTGCTGGCAGTGTTCGGTTCAACCAGCCCGCGTGCCGATGCGGACTGCACCGTCCCGACGTTCACCTACAACCACGCCGTCGTCACGTTTGCCGAGCGCGGGCAAACCACGCGCGTCCAGGTCGAGATCGCAGACTCCGAAGCCTCGAGGGAGACCGGGTTGATGTGCCGCACCTCCCTCGCGGGCGACGCGGGGATGCTGTTCGTCTTCGGAGACGACACGAACGTGCCGTTTTGGATGAAGAACACTCTGATTCCGCTGTCGATCGCCTTCATGGACAGCAAGCTGCGCATCGTCGGCCTGTTCGACATGCCGGTTGCCTCCGATCCGTCGAGCGACGAAATCCCGACATACGGCCCGAAGGCGAAGTACCGGTACGCCCTGGAGGTCAATCAGGGGTTTTTTATGCAACATGGGATCGACACCAGGGCCAAGGTCGACATCGTGCCGTCGCCCTCCGGGCACTAAGTGTTCCTGCGCGGCGAAGCCGATCCCTGAGTGACTCGACGTCGAACGCACAATTACGTCCGAAGGCGTCGCCCCGCGGCTGTTGGTTATGCAGAGGGCCAGTGCCCTGAATGGCGGTCACGGCGTCCGTTCTCTGACCCACTCGCACCCCATCGGACCACCCGGCGGCGCGGGTCCTCGCGTAATTTACCGATTGAAATTTTGTTTTTGGCCCCCGGACCCCTGAAAGGATAAGCAAGGATCAATGCTCTAAACGAGCGCTTCGCGCGCCGGGCCCACACCAGAGGGCCGCACCGCCGAAATCCGGCTCTGCGCTTCAAAACAGGCGAAAAATGCCCGTTTTCCTCGTTCGGACGGCAATTTTTCTTGAATGGCCCTGCCTTGCCCTGGTATCATAGAGGGCGCCGCGCTCCACGCAGATCAGGGCAAGGAGGCTTTCTGATGAGTGAATCCAGCGTTACACTGCCGCCGTTCGGAGGCCTCGAGTCCCTTCTCTTGTGGCTCGTAGGGGCCGCGGCGGCGGTTGCCCTCGCCTACGGATGGTGGCTGAGGGCGCGGGTGCTGCGGCGGAGCGCGGGCCCCGCGTCGATGCAGGATGTGGCGGCGGCCATCCAGGAGGGAGCGCGGGCGTACCTCCGGCGTCAGTTCCGGACGATGTCCGTGTTCATCATCGCGATCACGATCGCGCTGTTCGTGCTCTACCTGCCCATCTACGCCACGCCCACACTCGCGGTCGGCATCGCCGCAGCGTTCCTGATGGGCTGCCTAGCCAGCTACGGCGCCGGGTACGTCGGCATGAACCTGGCCGTACACGGCAACGTGCGCACGGCCTACGCCGCCACGCGCAGTTTTAAGGAGGCGCTCGAGACCGCGTTCCAGGCGGGCACGGTGTCTGGCATGTTCACCGTCGGCCTGGGCCTCCTCGGCGCGACGATCATCTTCGTGCTGTTCCGCGGAGACGCGACCCGGGTGCTGATCGGATTTGGATTCGGCGGATCCCTGGTGGCGTCGTTCATGCGGATCGGCGGCGGGATCTACACCAAGGTCGCGGACGTCGGCGCGGACCTGGTCGGCAAGGTCGAGGTGGGCATCCCCGAGGACGATCCGCGGAACGCGGCGACGATCGCCGACAACGTGGGCGACAACGTCGGCGACTGCGCGGGGATGGCCGCAGACGTCTTCGAATCGTACGAGGTCACGCTCGTCGCGGCAATCATTCTCGGCGCGGGCGCGCTGCTCGACCCGCACTTCCGCGCGCTCTACGGGGCCGGGGCGTCCGCGTTCGCGCTGAAGCTCATCCTGTTCCCGCTCCTCGTCCAGGCGGTCGGCGTGTTCGCGTCGATCATCGGCACCTGGGCCGTGCGCGCCGGCAGCGAGACGCGCAACCCGATGAGCCCGATCACGCGCGGGCTGTGGATCTCCGCGGGGGCCGCGATCGTGGGGTTCGGGCTGGTCAACGCATTCTACCTGACGGATCCCCGGACGCGGACAACCGACTGGCGGTTCTTCTTCGCGCTCCTCACGGGCCTGGTGCTGGCGCTGTTCATCAAGTGGCTGACCGATCAGTTCACGCATTCGGACAAGGGCGCGGTCACCGAGATGGCCTACTCGACGAAGACCGGACCCGCGACGTTCCTCCTCTCCGGCCTGGGGTACGGCCTCGAGTCGTCCGTCTGGGCGATCCTGGCGATCGGGACGACGATCCTGGCCTCGTTCACGATCTTCCAGGGGGACCTCGCCCTGGCGGGCTACGGGATCGCGCTGTCGGGCCTCGGCCTCCTGACGATGACCGGGTACATTCTGGCGATGGACACGTTCGGGCCGATCGTCGACAATGCCAACGGCATCTACGAGATGTCCGGCATCGCCCACGACCGCGGCGCGGGCACGGGCGTGGACGCGGGGTACATCGTCGCGCAGCTCGATCAGGCCGGCAATACGACCAAGGCGCTGACGAAGGGGTTTGCGATCGCGAGCGCGGTGCTCGCGGCCACGGCGCTGTTCCGGTCGTTCGTGGGTCAGGCGAACCTCCTGGCCTCGGCCGAAGGGCTCCAGGCGACGCTCGCCCAGGGCGGCGCCACGGCGGCGGCGGCGCTCGAGCGGATCGGCATCCAAGTCAACCTGCCGCTCATCTTCATCGGTCTGTTGATCGGGGGCGCGGTCCCGTTCCTGGTGTCAGCGTTCCTGATCCGCGCGGTCGGCCGATCGGCGTTCCAAATCGTCGAAGAAGTCCGCCGCCAATTCCGCGAAATCCCTGGGATCATGGAGGGAACCGGCAAGCCCCAATACGATCGGTGCGTGGACATCGCCACGCTGGCCGCGCAACGGGAGCTCGCCTCCCCCGCGGTGGTCGCGATCTGCGCCCCGATCATGGTGGCGATGGCACTGGGTGCGGCCCCGCTCGGCGCGTTCCTGGCCGGCGCGATCCTGACGGGGCAGCTCATGGCGGTGTTCATGGCCAACACCGGGGGCGCCTGGGACAACGCGAAGAAGAAGATCGAGGACGGGTTCCTCGGCGGCAAGGGCACGGAATACCACAAGGCCGGCGTGATCGGCGACACCGTCGGCGACCCGATGAAAGACACGGCGGGCCCCGCGCTCAACCCGCTGATCAAGGTCATGAACCTCGTGAGCATTCTCATCGCCCCCGTGACGATCGCCCCGATCAACGTGGGGGTGCGCGTCGCCGTCGTCGTGATCACGCTCGGCCTGATGGCGTGGGCGGTCGCGGTGAACCGCCGCAGCGCGTTCAAGCCGCAGGACATCGAGGCCGCCGCGCGGATGATGCCCGCCGCGCACGCCGCGACACCGTTGGCCCCGTCGGGCAAGCACCCGTGACACACCGATCCGGCGGACGCCGCGCGAGCAGCGCGGAGGACCACCCGGCTTCAGACGCCCGCGCCGGGGCCCCGCGGCCCGTCGAACACGAACGGGCCCGCCGCGGGAGGGTGCGGTGTCGCACGGAGGGGCGATGACGCACGAGCGTACCCGAGAACACGGTCCGACCCAACAGCTCGCCCGGAAGACGGCGGAAATCTCCGCGCTCCGCGCCATCAGCCGGGCGATCAGCGCCGCGCTGGACCTCGACACCACGCTCACCCTGATCACCCGCACGACCGCGGAGGTCATGCGGGTGGACAGCTGCTCGATCTACCTCCTGGACGCCTCACGCGAGTACCTCGTCCTCAACGCCACGACCGGCCTCGCTGCGGACGCGATCGGCCGCGCCCGCCTTCGGCTGGGCGAGGGCCTGACCGGCTGGGCGGCCGACACGGGGCAACCCGTCGCCTCCACCGACGCGGCGGCGGATCCGCGCTTCAAGCTCCTCCCGGAGACGCACGAGGTGCTGTTCCAGTCGCTGCTCGCCGTGCCGCTGACCGTGGCCGGCAAAGTGCTCGGCGCGATCAACGTCCAAACGACCGGCGCGCACGAGTGGGGCGAGGACGAGGTCGAGCTGCTCAGCATTATCGCCGACCTCGCCAGCGGCACCCTCGAGAAGGCGCGCCTGTACGACAGCATGCGGCGCCAGATCATGGAGCTCCGTACGCTCGCCGAGGTCAGCGAGACGCTGACCTCGCCGCTCTACCTCGAGCAGATCCTCCGGCTGGTGGTGGAGATGGCCGCGCGGGTATTCGACGCGCCGATGTGCACGTTGATGCTGCTCGACGGCGATGAGCTCGTGCTCGCCGCGGCCCACCCCGAACCATCGGGGAGCCGCCCCCGCCGCACCCTTCGCGCCGGGGAGGGTATTCCCGGAGAGGCCGCGGCCAGCGGCCAGCCGGCGGCGAGCCTGGACCTCGCCAGCGACCCCCGCTTCCTCGCGCACGAGCTGGTCGAGCCGCCCCACGTGCGGTCACTGCTCTCGGTGCCGCTTCGGGTACGAGACCGCACGCTCGGCGTGATCAACTGCTACACGGCGCGGCGGCACCAGTTCACCCAGTCGGAGATCAACATGCTGCAGACCCTCGCCAACCAGACCGCGCTTGCGATCGAGAACGCCAGTCTGGTCGTGAAGTCGGCGATGGTCCGCGAGATGCACCACCGCGTCAAGAACAACCTGCAGATGATCGCGATGCTCCTCCGCCTGCAACTGCGCGACGGCCGGGAGGTCTCCGGCCGCGAGGTGCTGACGGAGACGATCAACCGGATCCTCAGCATCGCCGCGGTGCACGAGATTCTCGCCGCGGAGGGCGTACGCCAGGTCGTCGCCCGCGAGATGCTCGAGCACGTGGCTCAGACCGTCTCACAGACGATGGCCCCGCCCGGGTTCGCGCTCGCCGTCAAGGTCACCGGCGACGACGTCAGTCTGCCCAGCCGGCAGGCGACCTCGCTCGCGCTCGTCGTCAACGAACTGCTGCAGAATGCGATGGAGCATGCGTTCAACGGGCGGACCAACGGCACGGTGCTCATCACGCTCGCGGCCGGACGCGACACGCTGCGGGTCGAGGTCCAGGACGACGGGATCGGACTGCCGCCGGGGTTCTCCCCCGATCGGTCCGGCGACCTGGGGCTCGAGATTGTGCACACGCTCGTTCGGGATGACCTCAAGGGCCGGATCGACTTCACGAACGCGGGCGGCACGCGCGCGGTGATCACGATGCCACGGCCGGCGGGAGTGTAGCATGATCGACGCGATGCGCATCCTGATCGCCGACGACGAGCCGGTCATCCGTATGGGCCTGCGGACGATGCTCGAGGAACACGATTACAAGGTGGTCGGGGAAGCCGGGGACGGCGAGGAGGCGGTGACGCTCGCCGGCAAACTCGCCCCCGATCTGATCTTCATGGACATCAAGATGCCTGGCCTCGACGGCATCTCGGCGGCGTCCACGATCATGACGCGCCAGCCGCGGCCGATCATCCTCCTCACGGCGTGGAGCGAGCGCGACCTCGTGCAGCGCGCCCAGGAGGCCGGCGTGCTCGCCTACCTCGTGAAGCCGGTGCGCGAGGCCGAGCTGGTTCCCGTGATCGAAGTCGCGATGGCGCGCTTCGCTGAGCTGCGCGCGCTCCAGCAGGAAGTGGGCAATCTCAAGGAGACCCTCGAGACCCGCAAGCTGGTGGACCGAGCGAAGGGCATCTTGATGCAGCGCGAGGGCATCGACGAGCAGGAGGCGTTCCTGCGGATCCAACGGCAGAGCCGGAATTCGCGCACGCCGATGCGCGAAATCGCCCGCGCGATCCTCGTCTCGGACGAGATGCGGCAGCACACGCCGGCCCGCCCCGCCGGACGGATCGACGTGAGGACGCCGGCGGATCTCCTGCGCGTGCTCAGCGCCGTCCGGATGATGCCGGGATCGACGGACCAACCGGATCTCGTCGTGTCGGGAGCCGAACCCCTCGCCTACCTTCGCTTCACACCGGGGGTTGACGTGAGCGTGGAGGGACACGTCACCGCCCGCGGCCCCGAAGGCGAGTACGGGCTCGGTGTGGCGTTCGGCCTGGCGCCCTCTACCGGGGAGTCCGACGGCGGCATCATCGCGTGCGTGATCCAAAACACAATCCGGCCGGGCGCGCTCGACGCCGGAGGAACCGCCCACAGCCAGTACGCGCAACTCCTGGACGAGGTGATCGCCACGCAGCAGCGGGTCACCGTGACGGGGCTGCTGCGCCTGCTGCCTGACCACGCCTCGGGCACGCACCCCGCCGTACCCCGACTGCTGGAGATCCATCCTGTGCGGAGCGTCACGACGGAACGGGGGCTCACGTTTCCGCCGATCCCCGTCGATGCCCCCGGTGGAGCGGAGTGGACACAGGTCGAGAGCGTCCACCCGATGCCATTCCCAGATTTCCAGCCATCGACCCGCGTGGCGTTTACCGGCGGCACGATGACGTTCAGGCACGCCCCGGTCACCGAAACCGCGTACGTCTATATGACCGGCCAGTTCTATGGCGGACGGAGCCAATTCGTGGACGGCCGGCCGTTTCTCTTCGCGTTCGGGGACGCTGCCGGCCGGACGCGCATCACTGCCGTCGCGGCCCCCAGCACGCCGGCCTATGACACCGTGCGTAGATGGCTTACCACGCCGCCGAGCGGACCGCTGACGATCGTGGGGCTCCGGACACTGCACCTCCCCGCGCTGTTCGCCCCCGGGGGGGGGAGGATCGAGGTGTTCTTGTGCCCCGTGTTTCGCATCCTTCCGGGCGCCGTCAAGGGTGCCGGGGTGCCGGCGCCGACCACCATGTTCGAGCTCGTCCCGGTCGGCGGCGTGGAGGCCGCCCCGGCCGCGCCCCGGCGCGCGGCCGCAAAGACGTCGAAGCCCCGAACCAGGGCGAAGCCAGGAGCAAAGAAGGCCCCGAAGCCCGCGCGCGCGGCCGCGAAGCGGGCCGGGCCCAAGGCCCGCGCCAAGCACCCGGCCCGTCGGCCTGCCGGCTCGCGCCCGGCGGCGTCGGGTGCCCGGCGAAAGCACCGCTGACCCCCGGGCCCGAACGGCCGGACGCGTCATCGCCCGCACCGCGGGGGAGCCGTGTCAAGCCGCGCGCGTACCCCCCACCCGGCGCCGTCTGAATCGACGTCATCGGCCACACACGTAAGTTAGTTGACACTAACGTAAGTATATGCTAACCTTCCGACATGGGGACTCCCGCGCTCGACACTGCTCTTCGCGCGATCGCCGAGCCCCGGCGGCGCCGGATCCTCGAATTGGTCTGGGACGCCGAACGTTCCGCGGGCGAGATCGCCTCACAGTTTGAGGTCACGCGTCCCGCGGTCTCGCAGCACCTGCGCGTCCTCGTCGACGCGGGCCTGCTCGCGGAGCGCCGCGACGGCGCGCGCCGGCTGTACCGGGCGCGCCCCGAGGGGTTGGCCGAGTTGCGGGCCTTCCTGGAGACGTTCTGGGACGAGAACCTCGCGCGGCTCAAGCAGGCCGCGGAGACCGAACAAAGGAGGCCGATCCGCCGTGGCGCCCGACGCCCCCGATAGCCTCACCCGCTCGATCAGAATCGCCGCCCGTCCGGAGACGATCTACGCGTTCTTCACCGACCCGGCCAAGATGGTCAAGTGGCACGGCATTGAGGCGGACCTGGATCCTCGCCCCGGCGGTGTGTACTATGTCAACGTCACCGGAGGCCACCGATCGCGCGGCCGGTACGTGGAGCTCGTGCCCTACCGCCGGATCGTCTTCACGTGGGGATGGGAGCAAGAACCGGACGTCGTGCCTCCGGGATCGACGACCGTTGAGATCACGCTGACGCCGGACGGCGACGAAACGATCGTCCGCTTGACACACCGGGGACTGCGCGCCGATCGTCGCGACAGTCACGGCGAGGGATGGACACACTATCTTGACCGGCTGGCGCTCGCCGCAGCGGGGAAGGAACCCGGGCCGGATCCGTGGGTCGCTCCCGAGGCTGCCGGACGCTAGCGCCGCAACCGTCCGGGCGGCATCCGGCCCGACCGCGCTGCGCTACACGAACGTTACTCCACGCTGGCAGACTGGAGGACGCCGCATTAAACGCGCCGCTTCGCGCTCCTCTGCCTCGCCGAGTTCGAGCCTGGAGCAGGTCCACGGGCGCACGCCAGTTCGGGCACCCTGATCGATCAAGGAGGATGATGATGGGCGATCCGGTCGTGCACTGGGAGATCATGGGAAAGGACGGCCCAAAGCTCCAGCGGTTCTACGGCCAGCTCTTCGGATGGAAGGTCAACGCCGACAACCCGATGGGGTACGGGCTCGTCGACGGCAAAGACGCCGGCGGCGTCGGCGGGGGCATCGGCACGTCGCCGGACGGGCAGCAGCAGGTCACGTTCTACGTGCGCGTGAACGACCTCCAAGCGTACTTGAACAAAGTCCAGCAGCTGGGCGGCAAGACCGTGGTTCCGCCCACTGAGATCCCGGGTATGGTGACGTTCGCGCTCTTCGCCGATCCGGACGGCAATCGCGTCGGGTTGGTCAAGAGCTAAGGCACCACTCCGCGCATCCGGGACGGCCGCCGAGCGGTGCCGTGCCGTCGGCGGCCGTCCCGGTCATAAGCGGCCCAACAGCAGGCCGCCTCTTCCACCGTGAGCGCCCCCGCTGCACCTGTGTCAGGACCTGCGCCCGGTGGTTGCTCCGCGTCGACGCAATCGGCTCCCGGATCCTTCATGCCCAAGTGACAGAATCGCTGAGCAGCTACGGGGCAACAAACCGCCTGAACCGTGACACATGAGGGACGTCCGGTTGACTTCATCCGCCTGACGTGGTATAAAACTCACTAGGTACTCAGAGGTACCGGGGGCCTGGACGCCTTCCGAGCATCGGCTCGGAGGGCGTTTTTGTTTGGCCCGACAATCCAGACATAATCCCGGGGCGGGGGATGCGGAGGTGGAGAAATGCCTGGCAAGGAGATGACCGCACAGGATGTCGTCGCGTATATCAAGGACCGCGGCATCAAGATGGTGGATCTCAAGTTCGTGGACGTGCCCGGCACGTGGCAGCACGCGACGATTCCGGCGAGCCAGATCGACGACAAAACGTTCAAGCGCGGCATCGGGTTCGACGGGAGCAGCATCCGCGGCTTCCAGGCGATCGAAGAGAGCGACATGCTCCTCATGCCCGATCCGGCGACGGCTCATCCCGACCCGTTTACGGAGATCCCGACGCTGTCGATCGTCTGCAACGTCAACGATCCCACCACGGGCAAGCCATATTCCCGCGATCCCCGGTACGTCGCGCAGAAGGCGGAGGACTACCTCAAGCAGTCGGGAGTCGCGGACGTGAGCTACTGGGGGCCGGAGGCGGAGTTCTTCGTCTTCAGCAACGTGCAGTACGAAGTGCTTCCGCACCGGATGGGCTACAGCATCGACTCCCCCGAGGCCGTCTGGAACACCGGGCAGCCCGGAATGGGCAACCGGATCCGCACCAAGGAGGGCTACTTCCCTGTTCCGCCGGCCGACACGCTGCTGGACCTGCGCAGTGAGATGTCGCTCCAGATGGAAGCGTGGGGCATCGAGGTGGAGATGCAGCACCACGAGGTCGCCTCGGCGGGGCAGTGCGAGATCGACATGAAGTACAACACGCTCACCAGGATGGCCGACAGCCTGCTGAGCTACAAGTACATCGTGAAGAACATCGCGCGACGCCACGGCATGACGGCGACGTTCATGCCGAAGCCGTTGTTTGGCGACAACGGTACCGGGATGCACACACACCAGAGCCTCTGGAAAGGCGGCGCGAACCTATTCTACAGTGAGGGCGGCTACGCGGAGTTGAGCCAGGACGCCCTCTACTACGTCGGCGGACTGTTGACGCACGTCGACGCGCTCCTCGCGCTGTGCGCGTGCACGACCAACTCGTACCGCCGGCTCGTGCCGCATTACGAAGCCCCGGTGAACGTCGCGTTCAGCAAGCGCAACCGGAGCGCGGCGGTGCGCATCCCGATGTACTTCGCCGGGCCCGCGGCCGCGGCGAGCAAGCGTCTCGAGTTCCGGTGTCCAGACGCGACGTGCAACCCGTATCTCGCGTTCGCCGCGATGCTGATGGCCGGGTTGGACGGGATCAAGCGGAAGATCGACCCGACGAAGGCGGGGTTCGGTCCGCTGGACACGAACACGTACCACCTCTCGCCCGAGGACGCGGCCAAGATCAAGAGCGTGCCGGGTTCCCTCGGCGCCGCGCTCGCGGCGCTCGAGTCAGACCACGAGTTTCTGATGGAGGGAGACGTCTTTACGCGGGACCTGCTGGACACCTGGGTCGACTACAAGCGCACGAAAGAGCTCTATGAGGTGGACATCCGACCGGTTCCGTACGAGTTCTTCCTCTACTACGACGTGTAGGTTCCGGGACGCCCCTCCCGGGCCGGAGGCGAGGCCCCGCCGGAAGTTCGGTGGGGCCTCGCCGATTTCTCTTCGCCCGCCCCTCCCTCCGCCCACGGTCGGGCGTCGACGAGTTTGATGCCCGTGGCCGCCGAGGCCTCACGTCGCTGCACGCTGAGTGCCAACCGCGTTCTGGCCCGGCACAGCGGGCGTGGAGGCCGATCGACTCCCGGCCTCCACCCGCGCTAATGACCGTTGACGCCGACGTTCACCCCGCCACCGCCGACAGACGCCCCGGCGCTGGCCCCCGAACCGCCAGTGCCGGACGACACGCCGCCGCTTGCATTGGCGCCGCCGCTTGTCGCCCCACTCCCACTCGCGTTCGCGCTTGGACCACCGTTGCCCGCTGCGCCCGCGGCACCCGCGTTCGCGCCACCGGCGCCACCGGAGGCGTTCCCGCTCACGCCCGCACCGTTGCTGTTGCCGCCGACGCCGGTGGTTGCCCCACTTGTGCTGGCCGATCCACTGGCGTCCACGCTTGTGCCGGTGCCGGACGATCCGTTGCCGCCTACGTCGACGCCGCCCGATCCGCCCGCCACGCTGCCGTTCACGTTCGGACTACCGCCGGACGTCGAGCCGACAGCGCCGCCGGTGCCTGGCCCCGCAGAGGTCGTTCCGTCCGCCGCGGAGCCGACGGACGCGCCCTGCGTCGACGATCCGCGGCTCGCCCCTGTTGCGATGTTCCCGCCACCCGCACTCGCCGTCCTTCCTGTCCCTGGCAGGGTGATCTGTGCGTCAAGCGCGACGACCTGTCCACTGTCGAGCGTCAGCGTCTCCACCACCACATAGTCGCCGGGGACGAGGTCCTTGAACGTCGCGACCGCAAGTGTCCCGTTTCGCTGCGCGGACAGTTTGGTAAATCGTTGGACGAACACCGTGACTGGGTGCGAACGATCGCCGGTCGGCGAGATCACGAAGGACGAGGCTCCGGGATTCACCGCCACCACCGTGCCGCGAATGATCACCCCCGTGCTTTGCTGGGCGACCGCCCGGGCGAGGGACCACGGCCCGGCCACCAGGACGACGCCGACGATCACCGCAACCATCTGCCGTGCAGGTCTCATGGATCACCCCCGGGTTGATCTCACCCACCGCCTGCCTGTCCTGCGCAACCCGCGGCCACGCCGCGGTCGACCGATACCGGATTGCCCGTTGATCCGGTGGCGATTTCTGATTACGAGGTCCCCGACCTTCGGGCCGGCCAAACGAATCTTTCGAGTGCGCCCGCCGGAACGGCTGTTCGCGGTCCGAATCGGCCGACAGAAGATCCCGACAAATGAGCGGCCTCCATGGGAAGCGCCCGCTCGACCGCGGCCAGGACGTGCGCGGCCCGCACGGTACGTCATCGGCCAACTGCGGCCCGACCGGTTGAAGTCGGTGAGTCAACCAGAGCAGAGCGGGCTCGCGCTGCGGTCGCAGGAGGGACGCACGATGGCCACGCCTGAAATGCCCAACCTCACCGCATCTAGAGGCGCCCAGGAGCGCGCTTATGCAGTCGTCCCGGGTCTCACGGAGATCGAGCGCAACCGTCGTCGGGAAGAGTCCGGGGCGCCCAGGCGATCCGGCGGCGGTAAGGCATTCGTCGGTCCTACGGCGGCGCGGCGACGTTCACACTCGATGGACTACCGCATGCACGAGCCCCGGCGCTTGCAGGCGCGCCGTTGTCCGATCCCGCTGAACGCGACCGCCCCCTAAACGCGTGGGGTCAGGTCCCTCTCCGGCTCGCGACGAAATAGCCGGCGCTGGCGCGTGATGAGTTGCGCCACCGGTCAGGAAAGCTGACAGCGGGTCTGGGGCTCAAGCATCGCTTGGCCGGTCGCCGACACCGGTGGCCCGTGAATCGGCCGGGCGCACGCGTCGCGCCGTCACACCCGCAGCCGCGCGGGATACGTTCGCTCCACCTCGACGTCGCCGGCCTCGTGGAACTTCGCAAACGCCTCGAGGCCGGTCGCCAAGCTCTCGCGGAGACCGCGCGTGATCGCGACGTGGGGTTCGAGATGAAGCAGCCGCACGACGAGACGCCCACGCGCCCGGTCCAGGCGAGGGTCGATGCGTCCGACCAACCTCGATCCGACCAGGATCGGCATCGCGTAGTGTCCGTATCGTCGCCGGGCTACCGGCAGATACCCTTCCCACAGGTACCGAAAGCCGAACACGTCCGCGATCCGCTCGCGCCGCCAGAGCAGGTTGTCGAGCGGCGGCAGAAAGCGCGCGGGGAAGCCAGCGTCATCGTCGCCCGCCGCCGCGGTGCGCTCATGGCGCTGGAGCGCGGGCACGTCGCGCGCCAGCACGAAGTACTGCCGCGCCACGCCGCTGATCGTCAGCGGCACGATCGCCCCGTCGCGGATCCGCCGTTGGACGGCGTCGCGGCGTCCCGCGATGGTCATGGCGCGCCAACCGAACCGCGGGTCACCGGCGTCGAACACTCGATACGCGTGCAGATACATCTCCAACAGGGCGTCGTCGGCATCCGCGGTCTTCATCGCCGCGGCGTCCCGGAGCAGACCTGCCGGGATCGCGCGCTCCGGCAGATCAAAATACCGCTCCGCGCGGTCGCGTTTCGCGACGACGAGGGCCCCGGTTCGAAAGAGCAACGTGAGCGCGTGCGAGGTCGCCTTGGTGCGCGCCTCCGACAGGTCCCAGGCGCCTCGGAGACGCTCCGGGGACGCAAACTCGCGGGCGGGCAGCGGACCGCGGGACTCGAGCGCCGCCATCATCCGGCGCACGATCGGGCGCAGCGTCCGGAGCTCCGAGCCGAGGCGGCTGCGGAACCGACGCCGCGTGCCTTCGAACACCGGAAACGCTTCAATCGGAATGATGCACGCCGCGTTGGCCCAATATTCGAACACACGACCTCGCCGCAGGAGCGCCTCGAGGCTTCCCGGATCGTAGCCCGGCAGGCGTGCGGCCAGCACGAGGTGCTGATTGCGCTCGACGACCGCAACGGGGTCGATCTGCACGCACTCCAGCCGCCGGATCTTCCGGAGGGTCACGACGGGGGACACCCGACCGGCTCGTCCTGGCGCCGCCGCACGGCTCAGGTGCTGGGCGTGCAGCAGAAACCGTGCTACCCCTTCCCGGCTCATCACCAACGGCGTGCGCATCGTCCCCTCCCGAATCTCGCTATGTGTTGGCAGCGGCATGGCCCGACCCCTGCCGCGCGCGGCCGCAACCTCCCACACAGCCGGCGCGGGAACCGGACGACTGCCGCGGAGGTGCTATAATGAACGCCGGATGAGGCGTGGTGCGAACGCCGCAGCGGGAGGACGCGCATGGCGCCGCGATTCCGGGTCGCGATGGCCCAGATCAACACCACGGTCGGCGATTTCGACGGCAACACGCGCAAGATCATCGAGCGCCTGGAGGAAGCACAAACCCTGGGCGCGGACATCGTGTCGTTCCCCGAACTTGCGGTGCCCGGCTACCCACCGGAGGACCTGCTCCTCAAGGCCGACTTTATCCAGGAGAACCTCTCCTGCCTGGAAGAGATCGCGAAACACGCGACCACGACAGCCGCCGTCGTCGGGTTCGCCGACTCCGGCGATCACCTGTACAACGCGGCCGCGGTGCTGCACGACGGCCGGATCGCGGGCGTGTACCGCAAGATGCGGCTCCCGAACTACGGGGTGTTCGACGAGAAGCGGTACTTCCAGCCGGGGATCGAGAGCCCGGTGTTTGTGATCCACGGTGTCCCGGTCGGCGTGACGATCTGCGAGGATGTCTGGGCGCCGGGCGGGCCTCTCCTCGCCCAGGCGCTCGCCGGCGCGCTCGTGGCCGTCAACATCAACGGCTCACCGTACTCCGCGGGAAAGTGGCGCGTGCGCGAGGAGATGCTGAAGACGCGCGCGCGCGACTACGCCCTGGCGATCGCGTACAACAACCTCGTGGGCGGTCAGGACGAGTTGGTGTTCGATGGGATGGGCCTGGTCGTCGGGCCGGCAGGGGTCGTGGTCGCCCGCGGGCCGGCGTTTGACGAGGCGCTGATCGTCAGCGACCTGGACGTTGAAGCGATCCGGGGTATCCGCCGGTACAATCCGATCCGCACGCCGGACGCGCTGCGCGAAGAAGGGACCCGGGCGCCGGTCTACACGCTCTCGACCGCGCCGCCGTCCGCGCCACGCCCGCCGATCTCCCGCGCGCTGCTGGCCGCCCCCCAGGACGAACTCGAGGAAGTGTACCGCGCGCTCGTCTTGGGCACGCGGGACTACGTGCGCAAGAACGGGTTTCAGGGCGTGGCGATCGGGTTGAGCGGCGGCGTGGACTCCTCGCTCGTCGCGTGCATCGCGGTCGACGCGCTCGGCGCAGCCGACGTGCACGGCGTCACAATGTCCTCCCGGTTCACCGCCGATGAGAGCCGGCGATACGCAGCGGTGCTGACGGACGCGCTCGGCATCCAGGCCCTCGACCTGCCGATCGACACGATCGTCGGCGGGTACGAGACGACGCTCACCGGGGCCTTTCGCGGACGGGCACGCGATATTACGGAGGAGAACCTGCAGGCCCGCACACGCGGGAATCTCTTGATGGCGCTCTCGAACAAATTCGGCTGGCTCGTCCTCACGACCGGCAACAAGAGCGAGATGAGCGTCGGCTACGCCACGCTGTACGGCGACATGGCCGGCGGGTTCGCGGTGATCAAGGATGTGCCGAAAACGCTCGTGTACCGCCTGGTGCGCTGGCGAAATGCCCACGCGGGACGCGAGCTCGTCCCCCAGGGCGTGATCGACCGTGTCCCGACGGCCGAGTTGCGCGAGCGCCAGACCGACCAGGACACGCTCCCGCCGTACGAGACGCTCGACGCGATCCTCGAAGCGTACGTGGAGAACGACCGTTCGGCCGATGAGATCGCATCCGACGGCTTCGACCCGGACGTCGTCGCGCGGGTCATCGCCATGGTGGACCACAGCGAATACAAGCGGCGCCAGGCCCCGCCGGGCGTGAAGATCACGCCCAAGGCGTTCGGGAAGGACCGCCGCCTGCCGATCACCAATCAGTACCGGGGCCGCCGGCGCCTCCCGAGCACAACACCCTCCACGGTGTGACGAAGGCGCGAGGGACCCCCGCCGGAGCGGCCCGATGTCACCATGTTGGCGGAGGCGTCTCGCCGTAGTCTACGTCGGCCTCGTGCGGTCACGACGGCGTTGACATTGCTCGGCAGCGCGCTCTGGCTCACCCTGGTGCTCACGCATGGGATCGCCGGATAGCGTGTCCCTAGGGAAATGACACCTCAACGGCGCACCATGGTATGCACCATCGGGTTCACGAGGACTACAGCCGAGCACTTCTTCGAGCGCTTGCTCAACGCCGGTGTCCAGAAAGTCATGGACGTGCGCCTCCATAACACGTCACAGCTCGCCGGCTTTGCCAAGGCCGGGGATCTCGAGTATTTCCTCAGAAAGATTGGCAACGTTCGCTACACCCATGAGCCGCTGCTCGCTCCCACGGACGAGATCATGAAGACCTACAAACAACAAAAAGGCGACTGGAGCGCATACCGAGCCCGATTCTTCGCCCTGATGAGAGCACGCAGAGTCGAAGACCAGATCCGTCCCGAGATGTTAGAGGGTGCGTGCCTCCTTTGCTCCGAGGCGACACCCGAACATTGTCATCGGCGGCTGGTGTGCGAATACCTCAACGAGAAATGGCACGGCATCCTCTCGGTGACGCACCTCTGAGCAGGATCCACCGACGCCAACGATTCGACGCCGAATCCCCGCGCGGCGCCTCCGCTGGACATGCGACCACCGTTGGCTAACTCCGCAGCCGTGACGCCACGCGAGGACACGGGACAAGGGAATGCGCACGGCGCCGTGCTGATCGCCGGAAGGACGACGACGCTGCGACCAGCGTCAGACGCGGACCTCGATACTCTGGCGCGTTGGTTCGGCGATCCAGCGTTCGTTGTGTGGTGGGGCGGCACGCCGAAGAACCGAGAAGAGGTTGCCGAACGATACCTGAGGCGCGACCCGGCACGACAGGCCTTCATCGTCGAAGCGGTGGGCATGCCAATCGGGTACATTCAAGCGTGGTCGGACCAACCGCCTGACGGAGGAGTGGACATCGTGCTCGTGCCCGAGGCGCAGGGGCGCGGGTTCGGCGTCGATGCCGTGCGCGCCCTCTCAGTGCATCTGCGTGCAGCCGGATGGCGCCAGATCACCGTGGACCCGGTCGCTCGTAACCACCGCGCGATCGCCGCGTTCGAGAATGCGGGATTCGTCAAGATTGGAGAACAAGGAGAGCACGTGTTTCTCGCGTTCGAGCCGGCTCACACCGGCTCAGCGTGACATCCACTCTCCCGAACGCGTGATGTGAACCAGATCCGCCGACCTGACACAACGTTCCGAGACCGTCCTGCCAACGCGCCCTGTTCTGCATCGTTCGCCCCTCCGTGCGAACCCGGCCTCCACGGGCTCGTCCCTTCGCCCCAAAGACGCTGAGACACGGGCCAGCGTGGATCCGCAGGCGGCGCACCGCACGGGGCACCGGCCGCAGGCCTCATGTTGACGCGTTTTCCGACCCTCCCGTACAATAGCTACGGAGGATTCAGCATGTCGCTGTCCGGCGTGCTCCCGCTTCTGCAGCGCAGACGGGAGTTTCTGTTCGTTTCCGAGGAAATCGAGGGCCGCCGACGCCCGTGGGTAACCGGGCCGGCCGGCTCTGCCAAAGCCTGCCTGATCGCCGCGTGCGTGGCGCAAGCCGGCGTCCGGGTACCGGCGTGGATCGTCCTCACACCGAGCCGCGACCAGGCGGAGAAGCTCGCCGACGACCTGTCGGCGTTTCTCCCGGCGGGTACCCACGAGGTCCATGCCCTCGCCGCCTGGGAGGCGCTGGGGCCGGAGGATCCACCATCCGTGGACGCCGAGGGTGCACGCCAGCGCCTGCTCGACGCGGTTCGAGCCGGAACGCCGGTCGTCGTCGTCGCTCCGCCCGCGGGCTTCCTCTCGTCGCTGCCGGACGCCGCGAGCGCGGCGGCCGCGCGCGTGGTGCTGCGCGCCGGCGAGCGCGCGCGGCTGGAGGACGTGGTCGCACGACTGGCGGCAGGCGGGTACGAGCGAACCGACCTCGTGCACGCCCGCGGCGAGATGGCCGTGCGCGGCGGCCTGATCGACGTGTTTCCCTCCACCGAGGACCGGCCGCTCCGCATCGAGTGGACCGGCGACGAGGTCGAGTCGGTCCGGACGTTCGATCCGGACACCCAGCGCACCCTGGCCGTGATCGGCGAGACGACCGTGCTGGCGGCCCGGCTCTCCCCCTCCGATCGTCTGCTGCTCCCCGAGGCCCTGCCGGACCCGGTGTGCGTGCTGGATGAACCCGCCGAGCTGGAACGGCAGGCCCGGGCCCTGTACGAGCATGCGGCCGCCGCCTACCAGCGCGCCGTGGAGACCGAGCGGATCCCCGCAGACGTTGCCGTACCTCTGGCCCGGTGGGAGCAGATCGCCGGGGCGCTGGAGACCCGGCGGACCGTGGCGCTCTCGACGCTTCACCGACCGCCTGGGGGCGACGCCGTCGAGGTGGGATTTGGAGCGGTCGAGTCGTTCGCCGGTCAGATGGACGCGCTCGTTCAGCACGCGCGCCAGTGGATCGCCGAACACAGGCGGATCGTCGTGGCCAGCCGGCAGGGCCACCGGATCGCGGAGTTGCTCGCGGAACACGCGATCCCCGCCGCGCTCACGGACGCCGTGGACGCGTTGCCCGACCCCGGACGCGCGCTGGTCGTACCGCACCCGCTGACCGAGGGGTTCGCGCTCGACGACCTGACCCTGGTCACGGACAGCGAGATCCTCGGCTGGCACCGGCGGCCGAAAAAGCTCCGGTGGCTCCGCGACGGCTCGCGCCTCGGGAGCTGGACCGAGCTGACGCCGGGCGATCTGGTGGTGCACGTGCACCACGGGATCGGTCTCTACCGCGGGCTGGAGCGCCTCGCCTTCGGTGACGGCGAGCGCGACTACCTGCACCTGGAGTACGCGCAGGGCGACGCGCTGTACGTCCCGACCGACCAGATCGCGCTCGTACAGCGGTACGTGGGCGTGGACGGCCAGCCGCCGCAGATCAACCGGCTGGGCGGCACCGAGTGGGAACGCGAGAAACGTCGCGTGCGCGAGCGCACGCGCGAGATGGCCCGCGAGCTGCTCCAGCTGTACGCCGCGCGGGAACGCGCCCAAGGGCACGCGTTTCCGCCGGACACGCCGTGGCAGCGCGAGATGGAGGACGCCTTCGCGTACGAGGAGACGCCCGACCAGCTCAAGGCGATCGAAGACGTGAAACGAGACATGGAGGCGGCGCGGCCGATGGATCGCCTCGTCTGCGGCGACGTCGGCTACGGCAAGACCGAGGTCGCGCTGCGCGCGGCGTTCAAGGCGGTGATGGACGGCCGGCAGGTCGCCGTCCTTGTGCCGACGACGCTGCTCGCGCAGCAGCACTACACCGTGTTCCGCGAGCGCTTCGCGGCGTTCCCGGTGCACGTCGACATGCTGAGCCGGTTCCGGACCCCCAAGGAGCAGAAGGCGATCGTCGACGCCGCGCAAGCCGGCACCGTGGACGTGCTGATCGGCACCCATCAGCTCCTGAACAAGGCGATCACCTTCCGCGGGCTCGGCCTCGTGATCATCGACGAGGAGCAACGGTTCGGCGTTGCCCACAAGGAGCGGTTGAAGCAGCTGCGGACCCACGTCGACGTGCTGACGCTCACGGCGACACCGATTCCACGCACCCTCCACATGTCGCTCGCCGGGCTGCGCGACCTGTCCGTGATGGAGACCCCGCCGGACGTCCGCCAGCCGATCCGCACGTTCATTCGGGAAGACGACCCCGCGCTGATCCAGGAGGCGATCAACCGGGAACTCGAGCGCGGCGGCCAAGTCTACGTGGTGCACAACCGCGTGGACACGATCGAACGCGCCGCCCGCCGCATCCGCGAGGCGGCCCCGGGGGCGCGCGTCGCCGTGGCGCACGGCCAGATGCCCGAGGCGCGACTCGAGCAGGTCATGCTGGACTTCCTCGGCGGGCGCTACGACATTCTCGTCTGCACGACGATCGTCGAGATCGGCCTCGACATCCCGCGCGTGAACACGATCATCATCGAGCACGCGCACCGCCTCGGCCTCGCCCAACTCTATCAGCTGCGCGGCCGCGTCGGGCGCGCCGACCGACAGGCGTATGCCTACCTGCTGTACCCGCGGCACGCGCGGCTCACCCACGAGGCGGAACAGCGCCTCGTCGCGATGCGGGAGTTCGTCGAGCTCGGCTCCGGGTTGCGCCTCGCGATGCGGGATCTCGAGATTCGCGGCGCGGGCAATCTGCTCGGCGCGGAACAGCACGGCCACCTCGCCGCGGTCGGGTTCGACCTGTACATGCGGCTGCTGGAGGAAGCGGTCCGGGAGGTCCGCGGCGAACGAGTGGCCGAAGCCCCCGAGACCACGGTGGACCTGGACGTGGAAGCCTATCTCCCCGAGGACTACATCGCGGCCCCGAATCAGCGGATGGCGGCGTACCGCCGGCTGGCGGATGCCCGGAGCCTCGACGACGTCGGCGCCGCGCTCGACGAGCTCCGCGACCGCTACGGGCCGCTGCCGGAACCGGTGAAGACGCTCGGCGGGGTGATTCGGCTCCGCGTCGCCGCCCGCGGCCTGGGGATCGCGGCGATCTCGCGCGATCGGGACGGCGTGCTGTTGCGCCCGGCCGACGCGGACGCGTTCGGCGCACGCGTGCGCCCGCTGTTGTCCCGCCTCCCGGATGCTCGGTGGACCGCGGACGGCATCCGGCTCCGCGCGAACGGCGCCGGCTTCGCGGAGACCGCGGAGATGATCGGCCAATTCCTCGCAAAGATCGCCGGGGCGGCGCGACCCGGGCAACGGGAGGGAGCGCTGCGGTGAGCATCGGTCGGCAGGGGTTCGAGCACCTGGTCGCGATCATGGCGCGCCTTCGCGCGCCGGGGGGGTGCCCGTGGGACCGTGAGCAGACCCACGCATCGTTGCGGCCGTACCTGCTCGAGGAGACGTACGAGACGCTCGAGGCAATCGACGCCGGCGCCGCCGAGAAACTGCGCGAGGAACTGGGCGACCTGCTCCTTCAGGTCGTCTTTCACGCCCAGATGGCCAGGGAGGCGGGGTCGTTCACGATCGAGGACGTGATCGCCGGCCTCTCGGAAAAACTGGTGCGCCGCCACCCCCACGTGTTTGGGCAGGCGGACGCCGCGACCGCGGACGACGTCCTCAAGCGCTGGGAGGTGATCAAGGCTGAGGAGCGCGCGGGAACGACAGAGGAGCTCGGCCGCGCTCCCTCCGACGGCGAGTCCCAGGACGGCGCGCTTGGAGGCCTCCCGCGCACGCTGCCGGCGCTAGCGCTCGCGCAGGGGATGCAGGCCCGCGCGGCGCGCGCCGGGTTCGAGTGGCCCGCCCTCGCTCAGGCGACGGCCAAGGTGCGCGAGGAACTGACGGAGCTCGAGCGCGCGCACGCCGGCGAGCCGCCGGACCGCGTCGCCGAGGAGCTTGGGGACCTGCTCTTCACCGTCGCCACCCTGCCGCGATACCTGGGCCTCGATGGAGAGCAAGCGCTGCGGGCGGCATGCACGAAGTTTCGCGAGCGTTTTGCGCGTCTGGAACAGACGGTGCGCGCGGGCGGCCGGTCGCTTCACGACTGCACGCCCGAGGAACTGGCGGCGCTGTGGCGTGCGGCTCGATAAGTTCCTCCAGGTAAGCCGCCTCGTGCGGCGCCGAACGCTCGCGAACAGCCTGTGCCATGCCGGTCGGGCGACCATCAACGGACGGGCAGCGCCGCCGTCGGCGTCGATCCGGCCGGGCGACATCGTGACGGTGAACGTCGCGGACCGGCGGATCCGCGCCCGTGTGCTGGCGGTGCCGGAGGGACGGCGCCGGGACGAAACCGGCCTTGTCGAAATCCTCGAAGACACGACCGCCGAATAGCGTTCATTGGCGCGAAGGAGGACACAGCGGTGTCGAAGATCACTGCGATCACGGCCCGAGAGATCTTGGACTCGCGGGGTAATCCAACCGTCGAAGCCGACGTCACGCTGGACTCGGGCGCGACCGGGCGGGCCGCGGTGCCGTCGGGGGCGAGCACCGGGGTCCACGAGGCCCTGGAGCTGCGCGACGGCGACCGCGCGCGGTATGGGGGCCTCGGGGTGCGCACGGCCGTCGCGCAGGTCACGAAGACGCTCGCCCCGTTGCTCGCCGGCCGCGACCCGTCGGCCCAGGCGGCGATCGACCGGACGATGATCGATGCGGACGGCACGCCGAACAAGAGCCGCCTGGGGGCCAACGCCATTCTCGGCGTCTCGCTGGCGGTGGCGCGGGCCGCCGCCGCGGATCGCCGGATGCCGTTGTTCCGACATCTGGCGGAACTCGCGGGCGCGAACGCCGGCGAGGCATTGACGCTGCCCGTACCGTTGATGAACATCGTCAACGGCGGCAAGCACGCCGACAACGGACTCGACTTCCAGGAGTTCATGGTGGTGCCCGTGGGCGCGCCGTCGTTCGCCGAAGCGTTGCGCATGGGGGCGGAGACCTACCACCAATTGCACCGTATCCTGCTCGAGCGCGGGCTCACGACGGGCGTCGGCGACGAGGGCGGGTTCGCTCCCCGGCTCGGGGGGAACGAGGAGGCGCTCGACCTGCTCGTCGCCGCGATCGCCAAAGCCGGATATGCGCCGGGGCAGGACCTCGCGCTCGCCATCGACCCCGCCGCCAGCAACTTCTTCCACGACGGACGCTACGTGCTGGACGGAGGGCGCACCCGACATTCCACCGACGAGATGATCGCGTACTACGCCGGCCTGCTCGACCGGTTTCCGATCGTCTCGATCGAAGACGGGCTCGCGGAAGACGACTGGTCGGGGTGGACGGCTCTCACGGAGCGGCTCGGGCGTCGCGTGCAGCTCATCGGCGACGATCTGTACGTGACCAATTCCGCGCGGATCGCGCGGGGGATCGAACAACACGCGAGCAACTCCGTGCTCATCAAACTGAACCAGATCGGGAGCCTGACGGAGACGTTCGAAGCCATCCAGGCCACCCGCGGCGCGGGGTGGACGGCGGTGATCTCGCACCGGTCCGGCGAAACCGAGGACGTCACGATCGCCGACCTGGCCGTGGCCACCGCGGCGGGACAAATCAAGACCGGCGCGCCGGCCCGCTCGGAGCGCGTCTGTAAGTACAACCAGTTGCTCCGCATCGAGGAGACGCTCGGCGCCGGCGCGCGTTACCCCGGGCGCGTATCGTTCGCGCACCTCCGCTAACGCGGCGCGCCCCCCGGGCGACGGCCGGGAGACGTCGCGACGATCGTCGGCCGACCGCGGAAGGAATCCGTGTCGGCGCCAAGAATCTGACCAAAGCTATGGCCATCGGTCGCCGCACGGGAGGGGCGCCGCGATGGTTCCAGATCTGCGCGGGAAGCGTCGCGGCGGCCCTCCTACTCGCACTCACGTTCATCTACCTGCTGACGACGGATCACGTGCGGTCGGCGCTCTCGCGCTTTGGCCGGGGCGATGCTCCGCCTCGACCCGTGCACGGCATCCCATACGCCGATCTCATCAACGGGGCCGCCTCCGCCCACGACGTCAACCCGGCGCTCGTGGCGGCGGTCGTCGCTGCCGAGAGCGGGTTCAACGCCCGCGCCCACTCGCGCCGCGGCGCGTTCGGGCTGATGCAGGTCCTGCCCACAACGTGGCGCGAAGTCGGCGTCGCACCCTCGTGCGCGCCCGAGACCGCCTCGCTGACCGCGCCCCCGTGCATGGAAGACCCCGCGGCCAATCTCGACGTAGGCGCCGCCTACCTGCGCCGTCTCATCCGCCGATTCAACGGCAATCTGCTGCTGGCGCTCGCCGCGTACAACGCCGGCGCGGAAACGGTGGAGCAGCACGGCGGGGTCCCGCCCTACCCGGAGACCGCCCGCTACCTGCGACAGGTGGCGCTCGCGTGGTTCCAGCTGCAGCGGGACGGCACGCTCACGCCGTTCTGGCGAGGGGTGCTGCGCTCGTTCGACGTGTGGCAGCGTGCGCGCGCGGCGCTGGCGGGCGGCGTCTCCACGCTGGCGCTGCCACTTCTCTGGGCGAGCCCGCGGCGTGCGGGGGCGATCAGGTGGTGACCCCCCGCCGCCCCGATCAAGCGGCCCCAAAGGGGACCAACCAGGCTCAGGCCGTGCGCCGGGCCTCCATGTCCCCGTGGCGTCGCGTGGTGGTGGTCGCCGTCAGTCTGGTGCTTGCCTGGTCCACCGCCGCACTCGCAGCCGAGTACGCGCGCACGTACGCCCTCGCGAGGCAGGCCTCCCAGCTCGACCAGCACCGGCGGGACCTCATCGCCGCGAATCAGGAGTTGCGCGACGAGATCCAACGCCTCAGGACGGACGACGGCTACCTGGAGTGGCTGGCCCGCAAAGAGCTTGGCATGGTGCGCCCGGGCGAGGTCGAGTTTCTGATCGTGCCCGCGGGGCCGAACGGGGCCGGAAGCGGACGAAGTGCGACCGGGCATCCTGATCCTACCCAAGGCCCGCCGTCCGATCGCCTCGATCGCGCCGCGCGCGACCCGGGCGCCGTGACCGCGCCGGCGCCGGACCCAGGCGCGGCGCAGCCGCCGACGGGTGCGCGGGCATGGATCGGCCGCCTGTGGACGCGCCTCTCCTCCCTGATATCGACGCTGCACCTCTAGGCGCGGGCGCGTCGGAGACGCCGGGGAGGCGCGACCAGCCGCGCGCGCGGATTGGATCGATTCGGTCGTCGGTGAACCGCAGGGATCACTCGATCTCGCTCAGCCACGACCCGCCCTTCCATCCGTGCGAGTCGAGCAGCCTGAGGTACGGGACAACGAGCCCAACCAGCGACGCGACGATGGCCTCTCCCTGGGCGCGGGTCGCCCCAGCCGCGTCGCCTGAATAGCCCAGTGGCGCGATGTCCGCGTAGCTCCCCACGAGATCAACCGGATGGTCGGATCGTTCATTTCGCTGGGTCGACGCGAGGTTGAATCGTACCAACTGGGGCGCCGCGTACAGGACGAGGGACGTTTCAGACTGCCCCGCGTGATCCAGATCGATAGCGGTTCGTCCCGCGAGCGCCGCCCTCGCCTTGCGCTGCCATCCCGCGAAGACGGCGACGCTCAGGCCGTGGTCCTGTGACAACTGGCGCGCGGCCGCGTTGGCGACCGGCGCGTTCCCGTCGTGTGCCGAGACCAGCAAGAACTTACGGATGCCGTGGCGCACCAGGGAGTCGCCGACGTCCCGAATGACCAACGAGAGGGTCTCCGGCCGGACGGAAATGGTCCACGCGAACGCGAGGTGGTGATAGCTGACCCCGAACTGCAGAGGTGGCAGTACGAGCGTACGTCCGAGCGCCTTCGCGAAAGCGCCAGCAAGGACATCCGCCGCGATCGTGTCGGTCCCGTACGGCAAGTGCGGTCCATGAAACTCGGTGGCACCGAGCGGGAGGATGGCTTTGTCGTAGTGGCCGTCGCCGACGGCCCCCGCGGTGAGCCGGTCGAGGCGCACCTCATCCATAGCCGTCCTCCCCCACGACCCCGCCCGTAGCGATTCGCCGCGCGGTCCCGGGCCCCCTCGCGCTGGTCCTACAACTCCCGGTAGAAGTACACCGTGTCGTCGAGCGTCCCCGCCGCGCTGCGCGCATACCGAGGGATCACGCCGACGCGCGTGTACCCGAGGTGCGCATACAGCCGCTCGGCCGCATCACCCCGCCGCGTGTCAAGCACCAGCAGCGTGCACCCGGCCGCTCGGGCCGCATTTTCGATCGCCAGCATCAGCGCGCGGCCGATCCCCTTGCGGCGGGCACGCCGGTGCACCAGCAACTTCATCACTTCCGCCCGATGCCGCGCGTTCGGCATCGCCGCCAGATCGAGCTGCACGGATCCCAGCACGTCGCGGCCGTCGAGCGCGACCAGGAGCACGCGGGACCCTTGAGAGACCGCCCGAAGCACGGTGCGCCAGTACTCCAGCGCGTCCGCGGCGGCCAGGGGCGGGAGGAAACCTACGGACGCCCCGTCCTCCACCGCGTCCCGCAGCAGGTCAGCAAGCCGATCCAGATACCCATCGACCTCTGCGGTGGCGAGGCGTTCGATGCGGTACGTAGCAGCCTCCCGCGCTCGGGGCTCGCCCGACGGCTGGCCCGCTCCGAGATTCGCCGTTCCGTCCGTCTGCTGCTTCTACGACGACGACCGGTTCTCCGCCGCGTCAGCCGACCGGGGTCACCGCCGCCGTGTCCTCTTCGCCGGTCCGAATTCGGTACACCTTGTCCACCGGCAGCACGAAGATCTTCCCGTCGCCGACCTCGCCGGTGCGCGCCGCGAGCATGATCGCCCGCACGGTCGGCTCGACGAAGTGGTCCGACACGCCGATCTCGAAGCGCACTTTCTCGGTGAGCTCAACCTTGACGGTCATCCCGCGATACGTCTCCATGCGCTCAAGCTCGCCGCCGTGCCCTTGCACGCGGCTAAGCGACAGTCCGCGCACCTCGGCCCTGTACAGCGCCTCCAAGACGTCGTTGGCCCTCTCGGGACGCACGATCGCCACGATGATCTTCATGCCTTCGCCCTCGCTGATTCCAGCTTCGGTTGCGGCGAGATCTCCGGCAGCACCAACACGGTACCCTCGCCGCCCGTGTACGCTTCCTCGCCGTGCTGGGTGGGATCCATCCCCAGCGCCTGATCTTGACGGGCGGCGCGCAGCGGCATCACGGCGCCGATCACCTTGAGGAGTACGAACGTACCGAGCGCACTGTAGGCCGCCGCCCCGGCAACCGCCAGCGCCTGGATGAGGATCTGCTGCGGATTGCCGGCGATCAACCCGTTCTGCACGGTGTTCCACGCCTTGACCGCGAATACGCCGGTCAGGATCGCGCCGGTCGCCCCTCCGACCGCGTGCCCGGCGAAGACGTCCAGGGACTCGTCGACCGGAGTCTTGGCCCGCCACTGCATCGCATAGTAGCTTGGGACGGCGCCGAGCCCGCCCATGACGAGGGCCCAGATCGGCGGCACAAAGCCGGACGCGGGCGTGATCACGACCAGTCCGACGACGATCGCGCTCGCGATCCCGATCGCGGTCACCTTCCCGAGACGCCGCATGTCGAGCAGTGCCCACACCACCATCGTTCCCGCAGGGGCCAGGAACGTGTTCACGAACGCCAGGGCGGCGAGCCCGTTCGACGCCACGGCGCTGCCGCCGTTGAAGCCGAACCACCCGAACCAGAGCAGTGCGGCGCCGAGCAGCACGAACGGGACATTCCCCGGCACGAACGCCTGCCGTCCGTAGTCCGTGCGGTTGCCCACGACGAGCGCGGCGACAAGCGCGGCGACTCCTGCGTTCACGTGCACAACGGTCCCGCCCGCGAAGTCGAGCGCGCCGAGACTCCCGAGCCAGCCTCCGCCCCACACCCAGTGGGCAATCGGTGCGTACACGCACACGATCCACAGCGTGATGAACACCAGGTACGCTTGAAACCGCATCCGCCCGATGATGCCGCCCGAGACGAGCGCCGTCGTGATGATCGCGAACGTCGCCTGGAACGCCATGTAGATGACAGGGGCGATCGTGGGGCTCAACGACTGGCCGGGCGCCAGGTTGACATGGTTGAGCAGCATCCAGCGGAGGTCGCCCAGCAGGGCGCTGCCGGGGCTGAACGCGAGCGAGTACCCGACCAGGGCCCACGCGACCAGGGAGAACCCAAGCGTGGTGAAGCTCATCAGGATCGTGTTCAGGACGTTCTTGTTGCCGGTCATGCCCCCGTAGAAGAAGCCGAGCGCGGGCGTCATGAGGAGCACCAGTGCGGTCGCGGTCATCATCCAAGCAAGATCCGCCCCGTTGAGCGTCGGTGTCGTTGTCATCGTGCCTCCTCCTCGTCACAGGCGCGGTGGTCTGCCGCCACGCGCGTCCAGGTCTCGCAATCGGAGGCGTCCCGGCCTCAAGCCGCCCGGGGCACAAAAAAACGCCACCCCAACGGTTCGTTGGGCTGGCGTCACGGCACCCAAGGCCACGCGGTCGGCGCGGACTCGCGGCTTGTTTGATAGAACACCACACCGCAGGCGTGGTGTCAAGGGCCGCCGGGCCGCGAAAGGGGCGCCCTCCCGCTTCATCCGGCGGTCGCCGGGGGGCGGCGCCTCCCCCTTTTGATCTCCGGCGCGACGTGCCTTTACGTTTGTTGCACGTTTCGTTGCAGTTTGTTGACACCTTTGGGGGGGTGGGCTATAATACGCTCTGCATCTCTCACTGGGAGGTTCGGTTTCACCGGTATGAGCCTTGAGGCTGGAACGGTCCTTGAAGGCGTGGTCGTCAAAATCACCCACTACGGCGCGTTCGTAGAACTCCAGGACGGCAAGAGCGGTCTCGTCCACATCTCCGAAATCGCCGACACCTACGTCAAAGACGTACGCGACTACCTGAAGGAACAGGAGCGCGTCAAGGTCAAGGTGCTCGGCTACAACGACAAGGGCAAGCTGGATCTCTCCGTCAAGCAGGCGCTGGATCCCGCCGAGCGGCAGGCGCGCGCGCGGTCGAAGGCGACGTTCGAAGAGAAGCTCACCAGGTTCATGAAGGAGAGCGAGGAGCGGCTGCTCGATCTCAAGCGAAACACGGAGGCGAAGCGCGGCGGGCGGCGGCGCTGAGTCCGCCGGAGGCTACTGCACCCCCAGCATCCAGGCCACGTCCTCGAACGTCTGCCACACGATCTCATCGGTTTGCAGGCTTCGGCTGTGCTCCCGGATATTGCCCAGTTCGCCCAACTGTTCGAGCTCGTCCCGCATCCGCTGCAGCCGGTTCCGCAACCCGAGCACCCGCTGATCGATGGTCTCCTCCGGCAGCAGGCCCTGCACTTTCTCGAGCGCCTCCCGCTCGACCTTGCGCGCCAGTCGGTCGATCTCGACGGGCTCGAGCCGGGAGTACACGACCAACCCGCGTCGCTCTTCGAGCGCCGCGCCCACCACGCCCTGCAGTTCCTTCAGCACCTGTTCGGTCATCCCCTGATTTCCTCGTCTGCAAAGTTCGCCTCGGGAAGGGCGTCGCCTGCTCCCTCCGGCGCGTCCGTGTCGCCGCCATAGTGGAGTAGCGCTCGCAGTGCCTGCAAGGTGGCCTCAACGTGATAGGCGTCCCCGTCCTCGGACACCCACGACCCGTCGGGCTGGGACAGCACGCAGAGGCGCTCGAGGGTGCGCACGACGACCGGCGTGTCGTCCTCCACGCCGCCGCCGCCGAGACGTACGAGCATGTCGGCGAGAGCCCCGGGCCGCCAGCGGCTGCCGTCCACTGCCCCGAGCGCCTGGAGGCCGCGGACCGCGGCGTCCGACCCCGGGCCCTCGACGAGGTGGAGAAACGCCGTGGCCAGCCACGTCGTCCGCAGGAAGCCCACAAACCGGCCGCCTGGCGCCTGATGTCCACGCAGGTATGCGGCGGCCCGCCCGATGGCGTCGTCACGCCCGCCCGCGCGCGCCAACCAGTATCCGACGAGCGCCGTCGACGCCGTGCGGACTCGGAGGTCGCTGGGAAGCAGGCGCGGCGGCGGCGCATACCGGAGGATTCCGGGCGGCTCGTCCCACGACCCGTCCGGGCGTTGGTCCGCGAGCAGAAACACCAACGCGCGTTCGACGTGCGGCCCGTCGAAGAGCCGCAGATCCTCGAGCCAGTTCAGCGCGGTGGCCGTCGCGTCAATCGTGGACACGCGGCCCTGCACGAACTCGTACGGGAACCCGCCGTCCTCGTTTTGACGGGCCTCGAGCGCCCGCACAACCTTCGCGTCGGGGCGCGGCCGGCCGAGTATGCCGCGCAGCCGCGCCCGCTCCATCTCGCTCCCGTTGTGATCGATATAGGCGATCGTGCGCCCCCAGTCGATCCACGGCACGCGCGGCGCGGCTAGGACAGCCATTGCCCGAGCGGCGCAATCTGCACGCCCGCCCGCGTGAGCGCATTGCGCGCCGCCCGCGCCAGCGCGGGCGCGCCCGGCGTGTCGCCGTGGAAGCAGAACGTGTCGGGCTCCAGCCGAAACTCGCCGCCGTCAACCACGTCGACCACGCCCTCGGTGACGATGCGCACGACCCGGCTGCCCACCGCGTCCGGATCCGTCAGGAGCGCCCGCGGATGGCTCCGGCTCACGAGCGCCCCGCTGCGCGTATAGCCGCGGTCGGCGTACGCCTCCCGTGCGACCCGAAGTCCGGCCTCGCGCGCGACGCGTTCCAGGACCGACCCACAGAACGCCACCACGATCAGACGGCGGTCCACGCTCGCGATCGCGTCGACGATCGCCCGCGACTGCGCCTCGTCGTAGGCCGCCATGTTCTGCAACGCCCCGTGGCCTTTCACGTGCTGCAGGGCCGCACCCCGCGCGCGCGCGAACGCCTCCAACGCGCCGATCTGGTAGATGAACGTCGTGCGCAGTTCGTCCAGCGACAACCGCATCTCGCGGCGTCCGAATCCCACGAGGTCGGGAAACCCGGGGTGGGCGCCGATGCCGACCCCGTGTTGCCGCGCCAACCGGACCGTTCGCTCCATGACGAGCGGATCGCCGCCGTGGAACCCGCACGCCACGTTCGCCGACGTGATCGCTGGCATCATCTCGGCGTCGGCGCCGATCGTGTAGGCGCCGAAGCTCTCGCCCAGGTCGCTGTTAAAGTCTACCGTCCGCGTCACGGACCCCTCCTCGGTTGCCCCTCTCCACCCAGATACGTGTTCGCCCGGAGGAAGCCCTCTCAGACGATCCGAACGTTTCTATCATCATCCCATTCCCAAGGAGGCACGCCGCCGCTCTGATCCGGGCGCGGCGCATCAACATGGCGGAACGTATCGGGTTTCTCGGCATCGGAGCCATGGGCCAGCCCATGGCCGCGAACTTGGTGCGCAAGGGGTTCGACGTCACGGTCCTCATTCACCACCGGCCCGAGCCGGCGCGCACGCTCGAAGCCCTGGGCGCGCACGTGGCGGGGTCGCTCGCCGCGCTCATCAAGGACTGCCCGATCGTGATCGCGTGCCTGCCCACCTCGGCGGAGGTCGAGGCCGCCGTCCTCGGGCCCGGCGGAATGTTGGAAACCGCGGGTGCCGGCGCCATCTTCGTCGACATGGGAACGAGCCGGCCGGCGTCGACGCGGACGCTGGCCGCCCGGCTTCGCGAGCGCGGCATCGCGATGGTCGACGCCCCGATCACCGGCGGCGTGCACGGCGCCGCCGAGGGCACGCTCACGATCTACGCCGGCGGGTCCACGAAGGACATCGCCCGCATCCGGCCGGCGCTCGACGCGATGGGACGCACGATCCTGCACATGGGCGACATCGCGGCGGGGCACGTGACGAAGCTGCTCAACAACATGATCTCGCTCTCCTCGATGGCCATCCTCGCGGAGGCGTTGTCTCTCGGCGTGCGCGCCGGCCTCGACCCGGCCCAACTCGTCGGCGCATTGAGCGCGGGCAGCGCCGCGACGCCGATGATTCAGGCACGCGGCACGCGGATTCTCAAGCGCGAGTTCGAGCCGTCGTTTCAGGTGGCGCTCGCGCACAAGGACCTGCGGCTGGCTCAGGAACTCGCGCAGGAGCACAATCTGCCGGTGCCGGCCGCGACCGGGGCGCTGTTCACGTTCACGGTCGCCCGAAGCTTGGGTCTCGACGCCGAGGACACGGTCGCGGTGGTGAAGGTGTGGGAGCGAATCGCCGGGGTGGAGGTCAAGCAAACGCCGTAGCACGCGCCCGTCCGTTCACCCGGTCGCCAGATCCTCGTCCAGCAGGTCGGTGAGAAACATGTGGCCCGGCGCGTGGGTGATCATCAACTCCACCTTCGCCGCCATGGCGACCGCCTGCGGGGTCACGCCGCAGCCCCAGAACACCGGCACTTCGCCCGGCTCGATCCGCGGCGGATCGCCGAACTCCGGACGCGCGAGGTCTCGAACGCCGATCGCCGCCGGGTCGCCGGCGTGCACCGGCGCCCCGTGCGCCCGCGGATACCGCCCGGTCACGAGCACCGCGCGCGGGACCGCCGCCGGCGGCAGCGGCCGCATGCTGACCACCATCGGTCCGCGGAGCGCGCCCGCAGGCCGGCACTGGATGGACGTGACGTACATGGCCACGTTCCGACCGTCCTCGATGTGGCGCACCGGCAACCCGGCGCGCTCCATCGCCGCCTCGAACGTGAACGAGCACCCGAGCAGGAACCCGACGAGATCGTCCCGCCAGTACCGGGTGATCTCGGTCTCCTCCGCGTCGAGCCGACCGCGCCGATAGATCCGGTAGCGCGGGATGTCGGTCCGGAGATCGGCCCCGGGGGCCGCCAGGGTCGGCTCGGGAGAGCCCGGATCGGTGACGTCGATCAACGGACACGGTTTCGGGTTCCGCTGGCAGAACACCAGGAAGTCGTACGCAAGCTCGCGCGGCAGCGCGACGAGGTTGGCCTGCGCAAACCCGGGGGCGAGGCCGGCCGTGGGCCGGTCCCACTCGCCGCGGCGGATCCGCATCCGGAGATCGCGCGGGGACGCCCCGCGGGACGCGTCGACGTCGGTCGTCGAAGACATGGCGTGATATTCCCCGGATCGCCGCGCCCGTCCTCCCCGCGCCGGCCCACGGGTGCCCCGGGCCGGGCAGGGGCCGATCGCGCGCTCTCGAACGAAACGGCGACGTGATGCGCACTCGACGTCCACACCACCGACGCTCCGAACATTCCGCAGGCGTTTGCGCGTCCGGCCGCGCGGAGCGCCCCGGCAGATGATCTCGCCGCCGCAGCCCGCAGCCGGCCCAGACGCGGCACATGTGTACTACGGTTGGATCATCGTCGCGGCGCTGTGTGTGACCGAGACCGTCTCGTGGGGCATCATCTACTACGGGTTCCCGGTGTTCCTTCAGGCGATGGAGCACGAGTTCAACGCGTCCGCGATCTCGGTTGCCGGCGCGTTCTCGCTGGCGCTCGCGATCACCGCGCTCGCGGCAGTGCCGGTGGGACGGTGGATGGACCGGGCCGGGCCGCGCGGCCTCATGACGGCGGGATCGTGTCTTGCGGCCGCACTCACCATTGCCTGGGCCCGCACCACCAGCCTGGGCATGTTGTACGCAGTGTGGTGCGGAATGGGATTCGCCATGGCGATGACCTTGTACGATCCGGCGTTCGCCGCGATCGTGCAGTGGTTCGGCCGGCACCGAGACCGCGCGCTCCTGACCGTGACCCTCGTCGCAGGGCTCGCCAGCACGATCTTCATGCCTCTGGGCGCGTGGCTGCTCTCGCGGGTCGGGTGGCGCGACGCGGTCGAAATCCTCGGCGTCTTCCTCGCCGTGGTGACGATCCCGATCCACGCGCTGGTGCTCCGCCCGTCGAGCCTCACGCACGCCGGGGACGGCGCCACCGGCAGCACCGTCGGGCCCCCCAGCACGGGCGTGACGCTGCAGGCCGCTCTTCGCACGTCGGTGTTCTGGGCGCTCAATGCGGCGTTCGCGGTGGGGGCGTTTGCCACCGTCACGATCACGGTACACCTGATTCCGTTCCTGACTCAACGTGGATACCCGCAGGCGTACGCCGCGGCCGCCGTCGGCTGGATCGGCGCGATGCAGATCCCGGGACGACTGCTCTTCGTCCCGGTCGCGGCATGGCTCGGCCGCCGCGCGGTCACGGGATCCGTGTTTGTCGCGCAGGCGGTGGCGATGGCGATGCTGCCGTTCGTGGGGCGCCTGCCCGCACTGATTCCCGCGATCCTGCTGCTCGGCGCCGCGAACGGCATGGCCACCCTCGCGCGGCCGTCGGCGGTCGCGGACGCGTTCGGTCGCCGGTACTACGCGAGCGTCAGCGGGGCGATCGCCGTGGGCTCGAACGGCGCGCGGGCGTTGGCCCCCATCGGAGCCGCGCTGCTGGGAAGCTGGATGGGAAGCTACGGGAGCCTCTTCTGGACCCTTTCGGCCGCCCTCGCGGCCGCCGGAATCGGACTGTTCCTCACGGAGTTGAGGGCGGCGGGAGGTGCGGTGCCGCGCCGAGCGTCTCGCGGAACTCCCGGATCGCCTGATTGACCTCGCGAGGACGCTCCAGCGGAACGCTGTGCCCGGCGCCGGCGACCACGACGAGGCGCGCACCCGCGAGGTGGTCGCACAGGTACTCCGCGAACCGCGGCGGCGTCATCCGATCCTCGCTACCCACCACGACGAGCGCCGGCAGTCGGATCGCCCCCAGGCGGTCGCGCACGTCGAACGCATCGCACGCCTCGAAGTCGCCGAGCGTCACGTCCGGAGACATGCCGAGCATCGTTTCGCGAAGGCGGGTGCGGAGCCGGGGGGACGCACCTTCCCCGAGCGAGAGCTGCACGATGCGGTCGACCGCAGCTGGATAGTCGCGGCGGAGCGCGGCCAGAATCTCCGGGTGCACACGCAATCGCGCGCCGGTCGCGATCAATACGATGCCCGCGAGATCGTCTGGGTGGGTGAGCGCGTACCATAGCGCGATCGCGCCGCCCATGGAGTGGCCGGCAATGACCGCCGGAACCCACCCGCGCGCCTGTACGGTCGTGTGGAGCCACGCGCCGTAGTCCTCGACTCGCCGGCAACCCGGGCCCGGTTCCGCGTGTCCAGGGAGATCGAGCGCGACCGCGTCGGGGAAGGCGAGCCGCTGCAGATCCCAGGCGCGTGCCATCCCACCTGCCCCGTGAACGAACACCACGCGAGCGGGGCGGTTCACGGTCTGCGTCACGACACGGGGGCCGCCGCGCGGTATCGACCGAACAACGCAGCTCGCGGGCGAGCGCCGCGACGGACAGGCAGGATGTTCGGCCCTGGCATTCCAGACGCTCCTTGACGCTCCCGACTACGCGCTCCCGAGTTTGGAAATTCGCTAATCGATTCCCTAACGCTCTCGACCCTTCCTTGGCCCGTTCCGGCCCGCATGGTTCCATTTCCCATCGTCGCCACGCCCGCGACGATGGCGGCAGGCTGAGAGGCGGTAGAGTAGCAGGCGGCGGAGAGCTCTCGAGCATCTCGTGAGCGATCGAGCGAATCACGTGGATGGCGGTTTCGCACGTGGAAACGGTTGAGCCTCGTCGGCGACTGAATGCTGCGGCAGAGGGTTCAGTCGGCGGCGGGGTGGTCTTGGGGCGAGAGGGTTGGGCACGGATAGCGAAAAGCCTCTCATATTGGTAGTGTGGTGTCGAATTCGGAACGTCGTATGCGCCAGCCCGGGAGGTCACCGTGCAGAGAGCGCTGGAACGTGCGGTGAAGGCTGTGCTGCCAGAACAGGTCGCATCGATGCTCATTTTGATGCGGCGTCACAAGCTCATATTCGGAGTCTATCCGAATCTTCTTCATCCAGTGACGTACAATGAGAAGCTGGTGCATCGCATCTTGTTCGACCGCCGACCGATTTGGGCGCGGTTGCAGGACAAGTACGCGGTGCGCGAGTACGTCAAAGAACGAATCGGCGAACAGGCGTTGACGCGCTTGTACTGGGTGACGAAGGACCCGGCCGACATCCCATTCGACGCGCTACCGGACAAGTTTGTCGTGAAGCCAACCCACGCCTCGGGGTGGATCGTGCTCGTGCAGGATAAGACACGACTTAATCAGCGGGAGCTCGTCGGGACTTGCCAGCGGTGGCTCCGTGAGAACTTCTTCCACTGCTCTCGAGAACGGCCCTATAAGAGCATCGTCCCCCGCATCATGATCGAGGAGTACATCAACGATGGCACCGGGTTGGTGCCTAGGGACTACAAGCTCCATGTCTTCGATGGGCGGGTCGAGATCATTTCCGTCATGGCCGGGCGGTTTCAGGACATTCGCTGCACAGTGCATCGACGCCCTTGGACCAAATTGGACATAAAGTGGGGCATGGAGCAGCTTGACGCAGACCCAGCTCCTCCTCGGCACCTTGAAGCGATGATCGAGTATGCTGAGGCTTTGGCAAAAGGGCTGGACTACGTCCGGGTGGACCTGTACGATACCGCGGACAAAGTTTACTTCGGCGAACTGACGCCAACGCCGGGAGCTGGGACATTCGCTTTCGAACCTCGTGAGTTCGACAACGAGATGGGGAAACTCTGGTCTATGTCGTGAAACGCATCGCCTTCTTTCATGGCGGGGGCATTCCGCCGATCCTCGCTTCACTCCACCAAGAGGCCGCTATCCACGAGGTTTGCGGGTATCAATTCCTGACCGTTCGGTCGCACACGGAGTCTGACTGAAACGGAGGATCACCGCGTGAAAAAAACTGGAAATCGTCCGGGCTCTCTCCGACCTGCCCAAACGTCTCTCGCGACCCGCGTTCGCCGGTCTTCCGACAGGACGTATCCAATCGGTTTCCAGGATCGGCCCGGTTGGAGCCTGTGAAGCTTATATCTACTTGGGCTTCCGAGCGGCCTGGAGGCCTTGGAGGAACGGGTTGGATCGCCGCTCCTCCCCGATCGTCGTCTCCGGACCGTGCCCAGGGTAACAGATCGTGTCGTCGGGTAGCGGCAGCAGCACGCGCGCAATCGACTCCAAGAGAGCCTCCGTGCTCGCGCCGGGAAGATCGGTCCGTCCGATGCTGCCGGCGAACAACGTATCGCCGACGAACGCCAACCCCTCCCCCAGGAGACACACGCCCCCGGGGCTGTGCCCGGGCGTGTGACGAACGGTCAGGCCGAGGCTCCCCACACGGAGCAGCTCCCCGTCCTTGAGCCACCGGTCCACCGCCGGGGACGGCGGCACGTCCACGCCGAAGATCTCCTTCGCGCGCGCGGGCCCCTCCGCCAGCACCTGGCGCTCGGCCTCGTGGATCCAGAACGGTGCGCCGGTCGCCCGGCGCACCGCCTCGACGGCCATCACGTGGTCGAAATGGCCATGGGTATTGACGATCGCCGCGACGCGTCCGCCGTGCCTGCGCACCGCGGCCAGGATCCGTTCCGGCTCGTCCCCTGGATCGATCACGAAGAGTTCGCCGACGGCGTCGTCCCCGAAGAGATAGCAATTCGCCTGAACCGGCCCGACCGGGAAGCCCTCGAGAATCATCCCGCGATCCGCGCCATCGCAGCGAATGCGTGCGGGTGGGCTACGCCCGCGCCCCGACCTTCGCCCCGCTGAGGGCCTTGATGATCTCGCGGCAGAACGCCGGCAGATCCGGGGGCGTCCGCGAGGAAATCAGGTTGCCGTCAACGACGACTTCCTTGTCGACGTAGTGCGCTCCCGCGTTCACCACGTCGTCCTTGATCGCACTCACGCATGTCATCGTCCGGCCCTTGAGGATTCCCGCCGAAATCGGCACCCAGCCGGCATGGCAGATCGACGCGACCACCTTGCCCTGTTCGAACGCCTCGCGTACGAGGCGCAGCATCGGCTGATGTCGCCGCATCCGGTCTGGCGCGTATCCGCCTGGAACGATGACCGCGTCGAAGTCGGACGCCCGCGCATCGTCCATCGACATGTCCGCTTTGGCAGGGAACCCTTCCTTGCTCTTGTAGGTCTCCCCGGCCTTCGGGCCGACAATCGCGACATGCGCACCCGCCTCGCGGAGCCGGAACACAGGATACCAAAGTTCGAGGTTCTCGTAGTGATCCTCGGCGAGCACTGCGACTTTCTTGCCGGCGAGCTCCATGGGGCACCTCCGTAGTGGTACTCTGACGTGCGGGGTTTTCAACTCAAGTATAGACACGCCCCGCCCTGAGGGTCAACTTGTGGACGGGGAGTCTCGTGCGATGCGTATCCCGGTTCCGCCCCGTCGCGGGATCGGGCACATCGCTTCTCTCGTTATCCCGCTCTGGAACCGCGTGCACAGCGCCCAACTTTGCGAGGCTTGCATGGTACGGCGCGCGCGAATCCAGAGTCGACGTTGCCCGAAACCGATAGACCGCGCTCCGCTTGATGCCGCAGAAGGCCAGCGGCGTCGCGGAGTCGCCTGAGAGGATTGTGGAATAAACGAGGCCCGTTCCGAGTATTCCTTACTGACGGGGTGACGCTTTCGGTCACCCCGGTTGTTCTCTACGAACGTCTCTGGAGGTATCGCAATGTCACCCACGCGCTGCTTGGAATGCGGGCGAGAGAAGCCCGTACTCGCGGTTGAGCAAGAAGATGACTTCTGCTCAACGGCCTGCGCCAGGCGGCACCACGGGATGGGCCAAGCAGAGCGGACAGATCGTCGGGTCGCAGCCTCTCGTCGAACCTTGACTCGGAGCTTCAACCGGGTCCTCGTCGCGCCGGGACCCTCGAAGAACCATCGGACTCATCGAGGCATGGCTGACTGACGCGGACACGACGCCGCGAAAGGTGCGCCGATGAGTCGGGCCCGCATCCTTGACGATCTTGATGATCTGTGCGACCTGCTGAACCCCAGGGCCCTGATTGTCCCCCATCCAGTAACAGACCGTGAAAAGCTCGCCGGTCTTGCCCAAGCGATGCAATCGAATGGATGGACGGAGAGTCCGATTGTCGCCTTTGACGAGATCGCGCTCTGTGGGGCCCATCGACTTGCGGCCGCGCACGAGGCAGATATTCTCATCCCGGTCATCCAACTTACCCGCCACGCAGACACCCTGTGGGGTGAGGGCGCACTTGCCGACATCGAGGAGGCGATCGCCGATTGCGACGACGCCGGCACCATCACTGCGACGATCACGTCCATCCTGCGACGCCGGGATGACAGGCTGTCGGAAGTTCTCGGATTGGACGCGTACTAGTTTCCCGGGCTTGGATGCGATGCGCGCACGGGGCGATAACAAGAGCGCTGCAGTTCCCTGAGACCTCTGCTTCGGACTCACGGCAGAGCTAAGGAGGAAAGATGCACGCAACGGGTGTGTCCACGCTCTTTCAGGGCCTCACAACGCCTCACGTGGCCGATGCCTGCGTACGAGCCGGGGTGGACGTCCGCTGTGCGCCATGTGAAGTTCGGGCGCTATGCCCATCCGACTGGATCGCCGGCAGAGTTCGGCCCGTCCGGCACTACGGTAGCGTCGATATCTTTCTTGAAGCCTTGGAACATGCTTCGCCGGGCGACGTTCTGGTGATCGACAACTCCGGCCGTCGAGACGAAGCATGCGTCGGAGATCTCATTGCCCTGGAGACAAAACTCGCCGGCCTGGCGGGGATGGTCCTCTGGGGGCTGCACCGGGATACGCAGGAGCTCCGTGAGATTGGCCTCCCGATGTTCAGCCTTGGCGAGTGCCCGACCGGACCGCTCCGGCTCGATCCGCGGGACGCCGATGCCCTCGGCTCGGCTTGCATTGGCTCCTGGACCGTTGGCGCCGACGATGTCGCGATCGGCGACGTGAACGGTGTGTTGTTCCTGCCGCTGGCGCGAGCGGAAGAGATTGCGATGATCGCACGCTCGATTCGAGATACCGAGCGCGCCCAGGCGGGGAAGATGCGCGGCGGCACGTCACTGCGCGCGCAACTGCAGTTCGCCGATTTCCTTGCCTGGCGTGCGTCCAATCCGGCGGCGACCCTTCGCGAGCACTTGCGCCGGATTGGTGGTGCCATCGAAGAATAGGAGCGGCCAAACGCTATTCCGGGCCGCGAATGACGCGGTCCCAGCGACGGTTGCAAGACATGGAACCTGGGCGTCACGGGAGGGTGCGGCTAGGCCGGGAGTCGGCCGGCCTCCTCGGAATTCAGCGCAAGGAGGAAGGTTGCTGATACGTCGCGCGTTGGTCCTTGGAGCGGGAGGACACGCCGCGAACGCCTGGGAGATCGGGGTGATTGCGGGTCTGGCCGACGCGGGCATCGACGTTCGTAACGCCGACCTGTTTGTGGGTACCTCCGCCGGCGCTCAAGTCGCGGTTCAGATCACAAGCGGTGGGCTGTCACTGGACGAATTGTACCGCGACAGGTGGACCCCCGCCTGCAAACACAAGAATCGCCGCCGGCGGTCGATTTCAAGCAATGGCGCGCCGCCTTCATGCGCGCGAAAGAGGGAGCCGTCGGTACCAGCGACATCCTGAAGCGGCTCGGATCGCTGACCGCGCCGACAACCACCGTGCCTGAGTCGGAGCGGTGGAAGGAGATCGCTTCGCGCCTTCCGGTGCACACGTGGCCCGAGCAGAACGTGCTGGTGATCGCCGTCGACGCGGAGAGCGGCGCACCGTCGACCGGGCCGGCGGTGTCGACCTGATCGACGCGCTCGCGGCCAGTAGCGCGGTCCCCGGTCTTCGGCGTCTCGTCACGATCGAAGGCCGCGGCGACATGGACGGCGGGGTCTACTCGATCGACAACGCGGATCTGGCGGCCGGGTATGATCGGGTGCTGATCCTGACGCTGAAAGCCCCCGTCCCTCCCATTTGCGTCGTATCGCTCCGGACCGTGTTGGCAACGTTGCGGGGCGGCGGCGCGCGAACCGAGGTGATCCTTCCCGACGACGCGGACCGTGTCGACACTCGCCTCGGTCCGCGGGAACGTACTCGATCCTTCGGTTCGTGAAGGGGCCGCGCGCGCCGGGCGCGAGCAAGGTCGCGCGACCGCAGCGGTGGGGAGTTCCTTGTGGCGGTAAACGAGGGCCTGTATTAGGCCGGGTGTGGGGCCTGCAAGTAACGCCTGTGTCTGGGGGGTCGAACGCGGATTACAGTGTCGCGGCGAGCCCACCCGGTGCGGGCGGATAGGCCGGCAGCGCCACGCCGGGCGGCGATGGATAGGTCGGCAACGGGCCCCCGGGCGCAGGATACGTGATGACCACGAGCGTCAATAACCAGAGCACCGCAAGAATCCCGCGCATCTTGGTCTCCTCCCCTTTTGGCAAGCGCAAGATCATTCGGATCTGAGACAGCGCGAAAGCCCGTTGGCCGACGTTACCCACAACCGGCAGTTCTCGATCCACGTCGGCCCGTAATACCGCGCCGCTTTCGGGTACAGCGCGGATGGCGGTAGCGCGCTTCCGACAAGGAGCGCCGCGAGAAAGAGCAGCAAGAGCCACAACCGTTTCATCCCCGTCGTCTTCAGGAGCAACGGCGCGACACACTGCGTTCAAAGTGAGAGATTCCGGACTATTGTGTGGAGGATCTTGCGCCTATCAAGGAGGTGCGTCGTAACCGAGTAGACCGAAATCGCCCTGCGTCCCTACGACTTTCGAGCGCCGCACATGTTCAGTTCTTGACAGGATATTCTTGAGTGATTTACTCTAGAATCATTCGGTTATCCTAATACCAAGACCGTGCCCGCGTCGGGGTGGAACGCAGCGGAGCAGTGAGGAGGCACAGGTGAGTTTCGCTCAAACGGTTGTGCTCGGGGCCTTGGCTGGGTTCACCATCTACCTGGGGTTGCCTGTTGCGCGTCTCAAGCAGAAGACGACGCAACTGCAGTGCCTGCTCACCGCGCTCGCGCTCGGAGTTCTGCTGTTTCTCATTTGGGACATCCTGTCGAAGGCGCTCGAACCGGTCGTGGACGCGATGAAGACCGGCGCCAAGACCGGGCACTGGGGGACGTTCGCGATCCTCGCCGGCATGCTGGTGCTCGGTGTGGTGGTGGGACTCGTGGGTCTGGTCGTCTTCGACGCCAGAAACACCCGCGGGCGCGCACCGAACGACCGGCTGCCGGGGCAGATGGCGCTGATGATCGCGACCGGCCTCGGTCTGCACAACTTCTCGGAGGGGCTCGCGATCGGCCAGGCCGCCGCCACGAACGCGATCGGGTTCGCGACCATTCTCATCATCGGGTTCGGGCTGCACAACATTACCGAAGGCTTCGCCGTGGCCGCCCCGCTGTCGGTATCCGCCGAGCGCGCGCCGTGGCGATTCTTGGGACTCCTCGGGTTGATTGGAGGCGGGCCCACGTTCGTCGGAACACTCGTGGGGTACGAGGTGACGGTGCTGCCGGCGTTCGTGCTGTTCCTCGGCCTCGCCGCGGGCGCGCTGATCTATATCATCGGCGAGATGTTCGCGGTGAGCCGGCGTCTCTCGGCGCCCGTGTGGGCGGCGTCCGGCCTCGCGGCGGGATTCTTCATCGCCTTGGGGACCGATCTGATCCTCACGCTCGGCGGGGCATGAGGTAGCGACGCAACCCCGCGCGGGCGAAGTGGGATTCAGGCGACCTGGACGCCGTTGCCCCCGGCGTGCTTGGCCCGGTACATGGCCCGGTCGGCCGCGTCCATGAGCGCCTCCGCGTTGCCGCCGTCCTCAGGCAGACTCGCCAGGCCCACGCTGACGGTGAGCGGCGGGTTTCCGAGCACGAGAATCTTCTCCACGTGGTGCCGCACGCGCTCGGCAATCTGCGCGGCCGCGGCCTTTGGCGTGTCGGCCAGGAGGAGCACGAACTCGTCCCCGCCGACGCGCGCCACGAGGTCCGCGGCGCGACTGTTCCGTTTGAGCACGTCCGCCACCGATCGCAGGATCGCATCGCCCTGCAGATGGCCCAGGCTGTCGTTGATCTGCTTGAACTTGTCGACTTCGACGTGCACCACGGAGACCGCGCAGCCGGCGCGCGTCGCCCGCGCGGTCTCGCGCTCCAGGGCGTCCCACAGCGCCCGACGATTGGCCAGTCCGGTGAGCCCGTCGGTCAAGGCGAGGTGGTTCAGTTCCTCGTCTCGTTCCGCGCGAAGGATGGCCAGCCCGGCCAACACGGCAAAGGCCTCGAGCAGGTCGCGGACGTCCTTCGGGAACGCATCGACGGCCGGGCTTTCCACGTCCAGCACCCCGATGACCCGATCGTCGACGATGAGCGGATACGCGACGTTGGATCGGGCGTCGGGCGCTCCCGCCACATACAGGGGATCCTTCGCGACGTCGGGCGCATAGTGCGGGCGCCGGTGGTCGGCGACCCACCCGGCGATTCCCTGCTTGCCGACGCGAAGGCGCAGGTCCTTCACCACGCCGGGATCGTAGCCGCGCTGGGCCTTGACGTGCAGTTCCTGCGTCCGCTCGTCGATGAAGAGCACGGCGCAGATGGGATATCCAAACACCTCATGAATCTGGCCGAGGATCTCGTCGAGGACGGCCGCGAGATCAAGCGGGCGCAGGAGACGCCGTGCGAGATCGGTCATGGCGGGAACCGCCCGTCCCACCTGTTGCGCGTACGACAGGGAGCGCGCGATCTCCATGGCGGGGTGCCGGATGGCCGACCCTCCACGCGCGAGCGCCGGTCGCGCGGGCAGGTTCGCCTGATCGTCTCCACCCAACACCATCCCGCAGAACACTTCGACCACCCGCGGATCGAACTGCGTGCCGGCGCACCGCAGGAGCTCCGCCACCGCGGCGTCCGAGGTCCGCCCCCGGTCGTAGGCGCGGTCGTCGGTGATCGCGCTGTACGCATCGACCGCGGCCAGGATGCGAGCGCCGAGCGGAATGCCTTCGCCGCGGAGCCCGTCGGGATACCCGGTGCCGTCCCAGCGTTCCTGATGGTGGCGAACGAGGATCGCCACGTTGCGCATGCGATCGACGGGCCGGAGGATCTCCGCACCGATGACCGGGTGCTGGCGCATGACCTGCCACTCCGCCTCGCTCAGCGGACCCGGCTTCCGCAGGATGCTGTCGGGCACCCCGAGCTTGCCGATATCGTGCAGGAGCGCGCCCCAGTGGATGTCCTGGACCTCGGCCTGCGTGCGCCCGAGCGCCCGCGCCAGCGCCACGGCCCGGGTCGCGATCCGTTCGCTGTGATCGCCGGTGTAGTTGTCACGTGCATCGGCGGCTCGGGCCAGCGCCAGCACCATCTCGATGTAGGACTGTTCGAGATCCTGGTGCAGGCGCGCGCGGTGGATGGCCGTCCCCGCGACTTCAGCGATCCCCTCGAGCAGCCGCACCTCGGCATCTGCAAACGGGCGGGCGCCCGGGCGCTTCCGACGCCCCAGCCGGAGCGTCCCAATATTCTCCTCCTCCGAGCGCACCGGGACGATCACGAGCGGCCCGAACTGGCGGTAGGCGTCGCGCCGGAAAAATCGGGGCGGCGCCTCGGTGCTGAAGTCCTCTGTGACAAACGCCACACCCGTCTTCAACACCATCTCCGACCGCGTCCCCTCCGCGGGGAACGCGGACCCCGGCTCCTGTGCCTCCATCCCCGCAGTGTGCGCGTGGACGAGGGTCTTGCGATCCGGGCCGACCAACACCAGCGCGCCGTGGTCGGCCGCCAACAGCCCGAGTGCGTGCCCCACGATCATCGGATACATCTGTTCCACGCTCCGGGCCTTCCGCAACTCCCGGCTCAAATCGTAGAACGCCTCCAGCTCGGCGGTGCGCTGCTGCGTGGTCTGGACCAGTTGCAACCGCTCCACCACTTCGCCGATTTGCTTCCCGATCGCCTCGACCAGCATCGCTTCGTCGGACAACCACATCCGAGGGCTCGCGGAAAGCACCGCCACGCCGCCGATGCACCGGCCGTTCGTCTGGATCGGCGCCGTGAGGGACGCGCGAGTGTCGAACCGGGTCATGACGGGGACCAAGTCGTCGGCGCCCGGGGCTGGGCGGTCTTGCCAATCCTGTACCGCCACCGGGGCGCGCAGTTCGCGCCCGGAGGACTGGGCGGCGTGCAACATCGATTCCCCGACCTCCCTGGGCACGCCACGGAACACCTCGACGCCTCCGGCCCAGATCCCCCCCCGTTCGCACCCCAGTGCTTTCAGCGCCAGATCGACGGTCGACTCCAGGAGCGTGGGGAGGTCACTGGAGGACATGGCCGAGGAGACGATGGCGTTGAGCGTCTCGAGCGTGACGTCGCGAAGGCGGCCGGCCCGCATGGCCTCGCGCTCCACGAGCGTGTACAGCCGCTGCCGCTCCGACACGACCGAGGCCAGCGGGAGCGCGACGATCGCCATGACGGCCATGAACGCCTGCACCAACAGCAGCGATTCGTTGGGCGTGGCGCCAGCGAACGGCCCCGCGCCCCGAATCGCGCCCCAGACCGCCATCGCCGAGAGTGCGGCGATGACGGTCGCAGTGTCGCGACAGCCGAACCGGAACGCCGCCCAGACGAAGAACGGCACCGTGAGGAACTCCAGCGAGAACACGCCGCCGAACACCATCCAGCCGGCGGCCACGAGCAGGAGGGTGAACGCAACTCGCTCGCGCGCCTCGTCGCGGCTCCACCGCACGGAGCGGTCGAGCCCCCACAGGATGAGCAACGGAGCCACGATCAACGCCCCGGTCGCGTCGCCAAGATACCACGTCAGCCACACGCGTGGATAGTCGGCCCACGGTGCGAAACCGCCAAGCGCGAGACTGGTCGACCCGACGGACGCGCTGACCGCGGGGCTCACGGCGGCCGCCAGCGCCGCGAACGCGAAGATGTGCCGGGGACGCTCGAACGCGTTGACGCCACCGGCGTACACCGTGATGAGCCGCGCCGCGAGGGCGGCCTCCAAGGCGTTGCCGGAGGCGATGCCGAGCGACGTCCACACCGTCCCAGCGGTCGTCACATTGACCAGAAACGCCCCCGCGAAGACGGCGGGCCAGACGCGCACGCCCAACAGGAGGAGCGATGCGATGGCAATCCCGGTCGGCGGCCACACCGGCGTCGCACTCGGGTTGACGATCGCAAGCCTCAGCGCGAGCTTGGCGGCGACAACGTACACTAGGAACACGACCACGAGCGGGGCGATCTCGCGGCCCCGCGCCGACCGTATGGCAATCAGACGCCCGGTCATGCCCCGCCTCCGCCCTGCTCTGAACCCAGGAACTGGAGTTTGTGAAGCGTGAATATCTAGAATATGCCACAAACCCCCTCCCCGTAGACGGTTAGGCGGCGCGATACCGTGCCGCGGCACGAGCCAATACTGCCGCGGGACCGCGGCTCACGGGAACGGGGTCGGATCCGAAGAAACCGACGTCTCGGTGGACGCGGTCCGCTAGGGCTTCAACTGTACGGGGGCGCCGCCGCAGGCATCGCACGGCTGCGAGAGATCGGCCTGGCTGCTCAGCACGAACGCGGTGCCTGTTTGGTGGAAGGCGCGGAGAGGAAACGCCACCGGCCACCCGCGGAAGTCCACCACGGGGTTGATCTGACGTTCGAACTGGTCGGCGAGCTGCTGGGGCATGGGAATCCTGTCAACGACGAGCGTCTGGATGTGAAAGAATATCTCGGGCTGGCCGTAGACCTGGAACACGCCTTGCATCTGCACGTGCGTGGGGAGGCCCTGGTAGACGACGGTCCCTTCCACGGCCGTCGTATCCCCGTCGGTGCTCAACTTCGCGTCCTTGACCGTGTTCTCGTGGTTCAGGAAGTCTTCGACGCTCGCCGTGGCCACCCGTCCATAGACCGCGCTGTCGCGAACGTTGAGGACCTTGAGCGCGCCCTGTCGAAGCTGGCCGGCGTCGAAACTCGCATCGAGTAGACGGATCCACAGCTGATCGATGCGCAGGCCCTGAATCGCGGCGTGCTCTGCGTAAATATTGATCCGTGAGTAGTCGCCCGCCTGCGGATCGGGCACGGCGCTCAGGCGAATGACCGACGGATCACCGAGCAGCCGGCCGAAGATGGGCTGGAGCGTGTCTGCGCCCGCGGGCGTCGCCGCAGCACCGTACGCCCCGGTGCCCGCCGCGAGCAGGCACGCGATCACGAGCACGGCCATCGGGTAGCGCGTCATCATCGTGACTCCTGACACCTTGCCGGTTTGGGGTGGACGCATGCTCCGCACCATGGCCGCGAGCCGAAAGTCCCCCATTAGTATACTATCCCAATCCCGGCCGTTCGCAACGCGGCCGCCTGGGCGGGTGCGTCTGCGCTAGCCCTGCCGATCGTCGAATCGCACACCGTACCGGTGCCGACTGTAGTCGAACATGCGGTCCGTAAACCGTGTCGGATGGTCGAAGCCGCGCTGTTCTGCCTTGATCTCCGAGAGCTGAATCATGAACCGGGCGTCCCCGTTCTCATAGAAGAAGTACAATGACCATCGCTCGTCACGCTCGAGCACCATGTAGTCGGACGCGTACCCTCGCGCACGCACATGCTGCCACGCGGCGTCTAGGTCGTCGACGACGAATCCGAGATGGTGTACGCGGGACGGGAGTCCCGGATTCAGCGGGCCCGGCGTCGCGTCGAACAAAAACACAGCCGTTAACCCCGTGGTCAGGACGGTCTGGTGCGGATCGTCCCGCACGACCTGCATGCCCAGGCCATCCTCGAGCAGCCGTCGGGCGTCCTGCCTGTCGTGCACGGCCAGCGCCAAGTGGTCCACGCCCAGCGTCCGCCACGGCCTCGCCCCGCCACGCAGCGGCTCCGAGCGCACCGCGAACTCTCCGGTCCCAAAGTGTGCCACGGTTTCGCCGACGAACATGTCCGGATAGACCGCATCGCCGGCCGGCGTGCGAATGGTGACGCGCCGCCCCACGCGCAGCGCCTCCGGGAGCAGGTGCTCGAGCGCCTCGTGAAACACGCCCGCGGCCGGTACGTCTCCCGCGAAGCGGCCCTCGGCGGTCACGAATGTCAGACGGACGGCGGTTGACATCGTATCCTCCCTATCCTATCCTCGTGGTCGTGATCAGATGTGTGATGGGCAGGTTCCCGGGCGTCACCGGGCATCCCTACCGCAGACCGACGGCCCGCTGCCCCAGCGATACTCCCGGATCAAGATGAACGCCGCGCTCGGCACGTGGTGGCTGGCCATGCGCCCGTACTCGTTCACGGCGTCGGTCACGCCCGTCCTCGTCGGTTCGGCGGTCGCCGTGCGCGCGGGCCGGTTTTCGCCGCTGCTGTTCCTGGTGACGCTCGTCGCCTCCGTCACGATCCACGCGGGCACGAATGTCATCAACGACTACTACGACCACGTGCGCGGTGTGGACACACCCGAGTCGGTCGGGCCCAGCGGCGTGATTCAGCGGGGACTCCTGTCGCCCGCCGCGGTGCGCGTCGGCGGGCTGATCCTACTCGGCGTAGGGAGCATCCTCGGGCTCTGGCTGGTCGCCGTCGCGGGGTGGCCGATCCTGGCGGTAGGCATCTTGAGCATCCTGGCCGGCTACGCGTACACCGGCGGCCCGCTGCCGCTCGGGTACATGGGGCTCGGCGACGCCGTAGTATTCGTCTTCATGGGTCCCGTGATCGTGCTCGGCACGTACTACGTCCAGGTGCGCACCCTCTCGCCGGCCGCTCTGTGGGCATCCATCCCGATCAGCGCCCTCGTGACGGCGATCCTCGTCGTGAACAATTTGCGCGACCTCGGGGAGGATCGGGCTCGGGGCAAGCGCACCCTCGCGACGGTGATCGGTCCGGGCGGCACACGCGTCGAATATGGCGCGCTCCTCGCGGGGGCGTATCTGGCTTTGGTGGCGGGGGTGGTTCTGCGGCATCTCCCGCCGCTCTCCCTCGTCGCCCTCGTCACCTTGCCGCTTGCCGTGCGCACGTGGAAGGTCGTCCGCGAGGACACGGACCCGAGGACGCTCACGAGAGGCGCGCTCCGAGGCACCGCGATGTTGCATCAGCAGGTCGGCGTGCTGATGGCGCTCGCGCTGCTGCCGCTCGGGCTCCCGGGTTGACGAGCGGCTCCGTGGAGGGCCCCCTCGTCAGGAACAGCGTACGTCCGCGCCCGATGGGGAGACACCGCCTCAGAGGCTGTGCTAGACGGTCAGGCCGCCGATGATCGCCCCGAGCAGCAGCGGTCCCGCGTGGAGCAGCACGAGCACGGTCGTGCCGAGACCCGCGAGCATTCCCAGCAACGGGATGCCGGTCAGGGTCGTCCCGAAGACGAGCAGGGCGGCCCCGAGGCAGAGCGCCGGCAGGATCACGGCCAAGATCGCGGCACCGACGCCGCCGGCTTTCCGTCCGCCCACGATCCCCGCGATGAGCGGGCCGACCACCGGCAGCCAAAACAGCAGGATCGAGATAAGCAACATCCAACCGATCGCGGCCGCGATGCTGCCGTGCTGAGCCGGCGATGCCGTGCTCATGCGTCCCCTCCAACGTTCGAACTGCCGCCGTAGCCGGCGGGATACGCGAGCCTACCCGCCGCCCCGCCCGAGGCCGTGTTCACCTCTCCTCGACGGACGACCAATACGCGCGTCCTCACGCCGGCACCGACCTGCCGGCGCGGGCAAGCACCGCTTCCCGCGCACGCGCTTCGAGCGCGTCGGGGAGCGGAGCGAGTTCCAGGCCCGGATACCGCCGCCCCAGTGCTTCCCGAAGCAGCCGATCCGCGAAGACGGGGTTCTTCGGAAGCAGCGGGCCGTGGAGGTAGGTGCCGTAGACGTGACCGGCGACGGCCCCCTCCCACCCGTCGCGGCCGTTGTTGCCGAACCCTGAAACGACCCGACCGAGCGGCTTCGCGCCGGGGCCGAGGTACGTGCGCCCGCCGTGGTTCTCGAACCCGACCATCGGCGGCTCGCCGCCCTCGGGCTGGATGACGAGGTTCCCGATGAGCCTGGGGGTGCCCGGCCCGGCGTGTTCCGTCCACAGATCCAGGAGCCCGATTCCCGGCAGATCTTCCCCTTCCGCGGGGCGGTAGAACCGTCCCACGAGCTGGTACCCGCCGCACACGGCCAGCACCACCGCCCCGGCCGCCGCGGCGTCCGCCAGCGGCCCGCGCTTGCGCTGGAGTAGGTCCGCGACCGCGACGCGTTGCTGGCGGTCCTCGCCGCCGCCGATGAAGTAGAGATCCGCATCGTTGGCGGTGATCGGCGTCCCGAGTGTCGCTTCCGTGACCGCGACTTCGATGCCACGCCACCGCGCGCGATTGACCAGCACGATGACGTTGCCGCGGTCGCCGTAGAGATTCAAGAGATCCGGATAGAGGTGACAGATGCGCAACGTGGGCGTCACGTCTCCCAGAACCCCCTCACCGCGCCCCATTGTTGGAGCACGCCGCGGAGCGCGAGCATCGCAGTATACGTCGGCAGCACGAAGAGTCCCCCGGGCGCCGCGCGATCCAGGGCGCGCCGAAGCGCGCGGTCGTACGCGTGCTCGACCTCGATTGCCTCGGGCGGGATACCCGCGTATTGCAGCCGGAGCGCCATGTCCTCGGCGCGAATCCCCGTCACGACCACGTGACCGACGCGCCCGGCCAGCATCTCGACATCCACGTCCCACAGCCACGACACGTCCCGCCCGTCGGCCGTCCGGTCGTTGATCGCGATCAGGAGGACGGCCGGCGGCCCCGCGGCGAGCACCACCCGCAGCACCTCGTTGAACCCCGCGGGGTTCTTGACGAGCAGCAGGCGCACCTCACGCCCGTCCACCGACACTCGCTCGGCCCGGCCGAACGCGGGCGCGACCGAGCCGACCGCCGACGCCGCCGCGCCGAGCGAGGCCCCGAGGCGACCGGCCGCCGCCACCGCGGCGAGGACATTGTACACATTGTACAGCCCGGGGAGGACCGTGCGCACGCGTGCCGTCCCGGCGGCGCCCGCGTCGATCGTGAACTCGCTGCCGTCGGGTCCCGACAGCACTAGGTCGCGCGCCGCGAGATCCGGCGACGGCCGCGCCACCCCGCAGGTGACGCACCGCCACCGGCCCATGTGCCCGAAGTAGGTGACCTCGTACGCGTACGCGGTCCCGCATCGATAGCAGTAGCGCGCCTCCGCGGTGTGCTCGAGCGCCGGGCGCGCGTACCGGTCGTCCTCGATGCCGAACGTCACGAGCGTCCCCGGCAGCTCGCGCACCGCCTCGAAGACCAGCGGATCGTCGGCATTGGCCACGGCCGCGAGGTCGGGCGACAGCGCGGCACCGGCCGATCGCCACAACCCGGCGATGTAGTCGATCTCGCCGTAGCGATCGAGCTGGTCTCGAAACAGGTTGAGGAACACCGCGACGCGGGGGCCGAGCGCGGGGACGACGCGGGGCACGGTGGCTTCGTCGACCTCGAAGATGCCCAGGTCGCCGCGGAGCCGACCGAGCAGGTCCGCGTTCTCCACGAGGGCGGAGGCGATCCCGGCCGCGAGGTTCGCGCCGGCGCGGTTGTGCACGGGCCGGTGCCCGAGCGAGCGCATGATGTGCGCGAGCAGATGCGCGGTGGTGGTCTTGCCGTTCGTCCCGGCGATCACGACGCTGCCGAGCGGAAGCCGCGCGGACAGCAGCCCGACAACCGCCGGTTCGACCGCGCGGGCGACGCGCCCCGGCATCGTGGTTCCGCCGCCGCGGCGCAGCGCGCGGCTGAGCATCGCCGTCGCCTTCCCGAGCGCGACGGCCACGGAGAGACGCACGCGCAGGGTCGGTGGCTGTCCGGCCGTCAGCGGTCCTTCCCTCATGGGGAGTCGCCGCGCGCCCCGAGGCCGGGCCCTTCGAGACCGGCGCCCGCGCAGCACGCCTCCGGGCGCTATCCGGGAGGCGTCAGCAACCCCTCGTTGATCCGATTGGTCCAGGACGCGGTGGCGATCGTCGCGACCAGCTCCACGATCTGCGGCCCGGCGAGGTGGCGACCGAGCGCGTCCAGGTCGCTCGGATCCACGTTGCCGGGGCGGGTCGTCAGCAGATCCGTGAACCGGAGCACGGCGATCTCCACGGGATCGAACAGATCGGCGCGCCGCCGTCCCTGGGGTTCCTTGAGCGCCGCGATCTGCTCGTCCGTGTACCCGCGCCGTTTCGCGGAGGCGCTGTGGGCCAGCGCGCACCGGTAGCACCCGTTGAGCAGGGACGTGCGCAGGAACGCAAGCTCCTTGAGCTTGGCCGGCAGCGCTCCCTCCGCGAAGACGGCCTCGTTGAGCGCATGGAACGCTTTGAGAATCGCCGGCGCATGCCCGAGGATCTTGATGAAGTTGGACGCGCGACCGCCCTGCCGTTCGATCGCCTCATAGATCGCGCGCGCCTCCGGGGGCGCTTGATCCTTCTCGAGCGGATGAACGACCATCTGTCTCGCCTCCGCGACGGCGTGAGCCGTCTGTCGTCTTCATTCCCGCAGCAACGGTTCCCTTGTCCGGCGCCGAGGCGCTCGTCGGTGCCGGCAATCGGGTCTCAACCCGATATCCGGCGCCGGATGCGATCGCCTATGCTCAACTGTGATGCAGCCAGGCGGACCGGGTGGATCCCTCGATTTCGCACAACGGCCGCTCCTTGTCTTCTGGGAGACGACGCGGGCCTGCGCGCTCGCCTGCCGGCACTGTCGCGCATCGGCGATGCTCCAGCCGCTGCCGGATGAACTGACCACGGCCGAGGGCACGGCACTCATCGACGAGATCTCGCGGTTCGGCGAGCCCAGCCCGATTCTGATTCTTACCGGCGGGGACTGCCTGATGCGGCGCGACCTGCTCGCGCTTCTCGACCACGCCGCCGACGTCGGCGTGCGGGTGGCGCTCTCGCCGTCGGTGACGCCGCGGCTCACGTCCGCGCTGCTCGATCAGGTCCGCGCGCGCGGGGTCCGCGCTCTCTCGATCAGTCTCGACGGCGCCCGGGCCGAGACCCACGAGGCGATCCGGGGCGTGCACGGCCATTTCGAGGCGACGCGCCGGGCGGCGGGTACCCTCGCCGCCCAAGGGTTCGCGGTGCAGATTAACACGACCGTGATGCGCCGCAACGTGGGGGAGCTCGCCGATGTGTGCGCGTTCCTCCGGACGACGGGCGTCCGGATCTGGGAAGTGTTCTTCCTCGTCGCGGTGGGCCGAGGAACAAGCTGCGAGGAAATCTCCCCGAACGAGCACGAGGACGTGTGCCACTTCCTGGTCGACGCGTCTTGCTTCGGGATCGTGGTGCGGACCGTCGAGGCCCCGTTCTTCCGACGCGTGGCCGCGCAGCGGCGCGAATACCTCGGGGATGATGTCGCCGGCGCGTTTCGCCTCGGGCCCCTGTACGCGCGCCTATCGCGACGCCTGCGTCATCTCCTCGGCTCGCCGGCCGGCGGGGCGGCGACGCCGAGCGTCGCCACACGCGACGGGAACGGCGTCGTCTTCGTCGCGTACAATGGCGACGTGCACCCGTCGGGCTTCCTGCCGGTGTCGCTCGGCAACGTCCGCTCCGACCCGCTGGTGGAGATCTACCGGCGCCATCCGCTGCTCCGTGCAATCCGCCGGTCGGAGTTCTCGGGGCGATGCCGACACTGCGCATTCGCCGGGAGCTGCGGGGGATCCCGCGCGCGGGCGTATGCGCGCTATGGCGATCCGCTGGCCAGCGACCCCGCCTGCGCCTACGCCGGGTGACCGGGGGGAAGACCCGCCCATCCCGAGCGCCGCACGCCGCTCGGATGACCGTGGGTGCTCGACGACGGCTTAGATCCGGCGTGCCCCGAGGTAGCGGTAGTAGTAGTACGGCTCCGACATCGACGACACGACCACACCGCGATCGCTGGACGCGTGCACGAACCGGTCGGCGCCGAGGTAGATGCCTACGTGGCTTGCACCGTACCCGTACGTATGGAAGAAGACCAGGTCGCCTGGAGAGAGCGCCCAGCGCGGCACCGAGATCCCGTCGCGGAACAGATCGAAGGAAGAGTGCGGCAGGCTGAGCCCCATCACCGCAAACACGCGGAACACCAACCCCGAGCAGTCGAACCCGCGGTCCCCGATGCCGGCCCACTGGTAGGGGCGCCCGAGGAAGCGAAGCGCGGTCCGTACCACCCCCGACGTGAACGCGGCGCCGCGGGACGGCAGGGACGTGCGGACCGGGGCGAGCGCGGTTCTGACCGCGGGTCGCCCTGGGGCCCGGGAGGTCGAGGTCGCGGCCACCGTCTCAGATCCCGCGCCTTCGGTCTGTGCCGGTACAGCGTCCTGGACGGCGGCCACGTTCGCCGGTTGCCGCGGCGTCTCATTCGCCGGAACGACTGCGGTCGTCGTCGGAACGGCGGCGGTCTTCGTCACAGCGGGCGCCGGTGCGCCAGCAGCAACCGCGCCGGGAACGGCCAGCTGTTGACCGGGTCGAATCGTCGAGGCGAGCGAGAGATGGTTCGCGGCGACGAGCGCCTGGACGCCGACGCCGAAACGGGCGGCGATCCCCGTCAGCGTGTCGCCCGGACGGACCTCGTACCCCGTGGCGGCCGCCGCGCCCTGTTCGGGAAGCGCCGCGGGACCATCGGGTACACGCAGCCGTTCCCCCGGGTGAATCATGGATGTCGCCGTGAGATGGTTTGCGGACAGAAGCTGCTGGAGATTCACCTTCAGGTGGGCGGCGATCGTCCAGAGATTGTCGCCCTGACGGACGGTATAGGTGGACGCGGCGTCCGCGCGCGGGACCAGCGGAGCGAGCACCGCGCACCCACACGCGATCAGGACAAGACCCAGGTGCCGCGTCGTCAACCCCGCCCCCCCGACGTAGTGTTCAGTGCGGGCCGGAACACCCACCCTGCGGGCTTGCCTCGTTTGCTTATTCGTTCCGGCGACCCGTGCTCCTGCCGACGCCCGGAGGGCGGCGCAGGTGTCCATTTGGTACCATGCCCCGCCGCGTCGCGTGTCAGACCGCGCCGGCACGCCGCCGACGGAGGGGAAGGAGTTCGGCGGTTGGAATCCTCTGGGCATGCAGGTCCTCGAGATCAAGCGCACGCTCGCGGGGGAGACCAAAACGTACGCATGCCGCGCCGCGGAGATGACGGCCGACCGCGCGGTGCTCCTGTACACGCTCGAGCGGCCCGGGACGGTCGGCGGTCTCACGCTGCCCGCCGGCACCCTCACCGTCGCATACTACTGGACCGATCGGCCCTACAACGTCTATCACTGGATCGCTCCGGACGGAACCACGCTCGCCTACTACTTCAACCTCAGCGGCCCGCCCCGCATCGAGCACGCGCGGCTGGAGTGGGAGGATCTGGAGGTGGACGTCCTCGTGACCCCGGACGCGCGCGCCCGCGTGCTCGACGAGGATCGCGTGCCGGCGAGCGCCGCCGATCGGCTGCCCGAGATCGCCGCAGCACGCGATCGCGTGCTGCGCGAGTATCGTGAGGTCGCCCGCAGCGTCGAAGCCGCATCCAGGACACTGCGGACCACGCACGGCGGCGCCCCGGCATCCGCGCCGAAGCCGTCCTGATGCGGCTGCGGGAGAGCGTCGTCGTCGTGACCGGCGCGAGCCGCGGCATCGGACGCGCGATCGCCCAGGCGTTCGCGCGGGAGGGCTCGGCCGTGGTGGTAAACGCCGCCCGGTCGATCGCGGAGGCGCGCGCCGTGGCCGAGGCGATCGTGGCGAGCGGCGGACGGGCGGTCGCCGTGCAGGCCGACGTCGGCGAACCGGCCGCGGCGCAGGGCCTGATCGCGAAGTCGGTGAAGGCGTTCGGGCGATTGGACGTGCTCGTCAACAACGCCGGGATCGTGGACCGGGCCACGCTGTGGCAGATCGACGAAGCGCGCTGGTCGCGGATGATGGCGGTCCACGTGACCGGGCCGTTCTTCGCCGGCCGAGCCGCCGCGCAGGTCATGATCAAGCAAGGCGGGGGCGGCGCGATCGTCAACATCGCGTCGATGCGCGGCATCGAGCCGGGCTCCGGCCCGCTCCACTACAACGTCAGCAAGGCCGCCGTGCTGATGCTCACGAAGTGCCTGGCGCGCGACCTCGCGCCCCACGTGCGCGTGAACGCGATCGCGCCCGGCTACACCGAGACCGCGTTCCAGGCCGACCGGACGATCGCGGAGCGCGAGCAGATCACATCCCGCATTCCGCTGCGCCGGTTCGCCCGGCCCGAGGAGGTCGCGCGCGCGGCCGTGTTCCTCGCGTCGGACGCCGCGGCGTACATGACAGGGCACACGCTGGTGCTGTCGGGCGGGGTGGTGATGGCCTGAGGGGGGCGGGGCTACGATTCTTCCAGCTTGCGGTCCTTTTGCTTCTTCTCGAAATCCGCGGGCTTGACGCCGTCCAGGAACTTCTTGAACTCCTCCACCTCGTGCTCGTCGAACGCCTTCTTCAGCGGGATCGCCGTCGCGGCGACCTTCTCCTCGACGTAGATCGGCGCCTCGGTGCGCAGCGCGAGCGCGATCGCGTCGCTCGGCCGCGAGTCGACGACGACGTCCGCGCCGTTCCGGGTCAAGTGGATCTCGGCGAAGTAGGTCCCGTTCTGCAGATCGGTCACCACGATGCGGCTCACGTTCACGGTGAGGTGCGTGAGCATCGCGCGGATCAGATCGTGGGTCATGGGCCGCGGCATCTTCACGCCCTGCAGCTCGAGCGCGATCGACTGCGCCTCCGGCGTGCCGATCCAGATCGGCAGCGCGAGCGTTTCGGCTTGATCGACGAGCAGCACGACGGGGTTCATCTGCTGGTCCATCGCCACCGTACGTACCTTCATCCAGATCATGGACCGCCTCCGCAACGCCCACCGCGTCCGATTCACGCCAATTATAGCAGAGTCCCTACGTCGAGGAGAGCCCTCGGCGGTCGTACGTGTACACCTTGCCGTTCGCACGGAGCTTGACCGGGTTCCGCCACAACGCGTACACGGCCTTCAGGAACAGCCCGACGCGCTTTGATTCGAGCTTGCGGTCTTCGTCCATATGCACGAGGAGCAGGTCCCGGCCCTGCGACGCCGGGTCCACCTCCACGCGCGGCTCTCCCTTGTACAGTTTCTGCGCGATCAGCATGTCCTTGACCTTCGGGAGGTCGTAGCTCTTCTGCTTCTCCTTGGGATCGTAGACAAACAGATCGAGGCGCCGCACCATCTCTGCCGTCAGGGCGACGTCGATCAGGCTCACGTCCTCGTAGAACCGCCGGATCTCTAGCACCCGCGCGAACCCCTCGCGGTCGCGCACGTGCTTGAACAGCGTGTACCCGATCGTGTACGGCGCCGGCCGGTTGCAGAGCTGCACGGACAGGCTCGCCCACTGGCGGGCGGTCAGCAGCCGGGTGAGCAGCTCGGCCTCGATGAACGTCGCCCAGCCCTCGTTGATCAGGTGTGTCCGCTGGATGAGGTCGAAGTACTCCGCCTCCTCGCAGATCGCGTCCAGCAGCACGCGCTCGAACTCGTCGAGCGGCGCGCGCTCCTCCAGGTAGTAGATCAGGCGCTTCCGCCGCTCCTGCGGGTTCCGCTCGAACGCGTTCACCGACGTCGCCACCGTCAACAGCGCGTCGAGCAGTTTCTCGACGCGCTCGCGGCCGTACTGGAGCTCGTAGCTCCGGATCAGGCGCGCGTGCTGCTCGGTGTGGTTCAGCATGTTCTTGTTGGACTTGCGGTACCAGTGGTTGTTCGCGAAGAAGTCGGCGTGGCCGAGGACGTGGGCGATCACCAACACGTTCTGCAGATAGGTGTTGGCGCTCCGCAAGAACGCGTGCGACGGCGCCGTGTTGAGCACCAGCTCGAGGATCGTGAACACTTCCTTGTTCTGCTGGGTCACGAGCTCCTTGTACGCCCCGCCCCAGTACCAGTGGATGAACCGGTTGGGGAGGCCCATGCTGGCGACCTCCGCGATCGCGTCGCTGTCCGTGATCTGGAAGATCACGGGGTCGAACGCGAGGCCGCGGTCGTGGGCCAACCCCTCCAACCGGCGGATGACCGGCTCGTATTCGCTCAGCATCGCCGTCCCCTCGCGGGTCACTGCGGCGCCGCCGCGGCCGCCCGGGCATCGAAGAAGCCGAGAAACTCCCGCATCGTCGCGCGGATCGTCTCGAGATCGACGAGGTTCGCGAAGATGGCGCCCTGGCGGGACCGCACCGTCTCCTGGACGTGCTCGCTGAAGCCGCCGACGCCCCGGCCGCCGGGGTTCACGTGGCCGTAGGTGACGAGATCGAACGCGCCGAGCGCTTCCTCATACGCGCGCTTCGCCACGTCGAAGTCGCCGGAACTCGTCTCCCCGTCGGTGAAGATGAACAGGAACTTGTCGTACTCGGTCACCCCGGCCAGCAGCTCCACCGCCTTCTGAAACCCGGTGCTGATGTGCGTCCCGCCGCTCGACTCCACGCAGAAGAACTCGTCACGCCCCTTCTCCTCGGCCACGTCCTGGAAGACGACGTACCGGCGGAGGTTCGTCGGATAGCGCCGCTCGAGATAGTGCCAGAGGACGAAGATCGTTTTGCGCACGAGGGCGAGGTACTCGCCGCGCATCGAGCCGGAGATATCCAGGACGTAGATCTCCACGGAGCGGTGGTTCCGAAACGTCGTGGGATCTTCAATGAAGTACCACCCGTCCTGCTGCACATCCACGTCGTACTGCAGCTGCCCCCGCTCCCGGGCGTTGCGCAGCAGGCTCTGCGCCATCGTCTCCTCGAGGTTCAGGTCGGCCCGGAGCCCGATCCGGTCCAGATCGTCCAGCTCCGGCGTGTCCTGGGTCTCCACCTCGCCGGAACGGGTGGGCTCGTGGAACGTCGGCAGGCAGAGCTCGTCGAGCAGCACCTCCTGGGCCAACCGGACGAACTCGTCGAAGTCCAGCTCGACGGTCAGCTCCCGGCCGTGGTGGTCTCCGCCGAGCAAGCCGCCGAGTGCCTGGACCTGCTCGCCGCCGGCCCCCTGCGCACCGCCGCCCGCCCCGGCGCCGCCGCCGCCCCCGCCCTGGGCCAGGAACTGCGCGTCCTCGCCGAATTTGAGGGTCGGCAGATCCAGCGTGGCGATCTGGGTCTTCACCCGTCCGTCGATGATCAGCTCTTTCTGCTGAATCAGGTCGTTCAGGTTCTGCTTGAGATAGTCCCGCAGCAGGGCATCGTGCTTGTACTGGGCGATGCGTCCGCGGTGGATCTTCATGACACGCGCCCCGGGTCCCCTAGAAGCTCCGGCCGATGATCTTGAACAGCGACGGCGCGCACGACGGGCAGTACCCGTGCTCCTCGACGGCGCTGCGCTGCAGGACGTCCAGCAGGTCGCGGCTCTTTTGGTCCATCTCCTCGGTCTTCTCGTAGAGGCGCAGGCAGTTCTTGATCTTGTTGAACACGACCTCGTTGATCGCGCCCGCGAGGTGCTCGTTGTCGCGGTAGCTCATCCGGCGCAGCTCGTCCCGCCGTTCCAGCAAGACGTTCTCGAACGCGACGCGCCCCTGGCGGCTGATCTGGCGCTTCTGCACGAGCACGCCCTCCAGTTCGTCGAGCAGCTCCTTCTCACTGTCCGACAGCGCCTCGCCGAGCACGCTGCGGGCCGCGACGTCGAGGTAGTTCAGGTAGAGATTCTGCGCGTAGTCGTAGAAGTGGCTCGGGACGATCTCCTCCACGATCACGTCGACCTTCTTGTTGATGAACTCGACCTTGGTCTCTTCGAACAGCTTCAACAGGTCCTTCTGGTTGAGGTCCTTGATCGACTGGTGTGCAAAGGTCTGCTCGATCGCGTCGGTGATCACCTCGAGATCGATGCAGCGTCCGGCGCGAGTATAGGCCAGCGAGAACGCGTCTTCAAAGAAGCGCGGAGAGAGTCCTTTGAGGCCCTGCGACTCCTGCCGGGTCTTCACCGCGTAGGTCGCCGCCAGGTCGAAGACGTCCGAGGGAACGTGCTTCTCTTCCCCGCGAACCCGATTCGCCCGCTCGACCAGGCCCCGGTAGATCCGCGTCTCGCCACCCACGTCCACGTTGTAGGGGAAGTCGATCTTGTGGATCCTCCCCCGGAGCGGCTCCATGATGTCCTCGGAGAGGAACACGTTGTACTCGGGGTAGTTCGTGTGCCCGATCACGACGGAGTCGACGTGGACGGTCGGAAAGTTGGCCAGGTCGATCCGCTTCGACTGGATCAGCTCGAGCAGGAGCGACAGCAGCTGGCGGCGGCTCTTGAACACCTCGGTCCAATCGAGCACCCCGCGGTTGGCCCAGATCACCTTGCCCTCGAAGTCGTACGCCGCGGGATCGTAGGTGGACCCGCGCTCCTTGAGCATCGCAAAGTTGATGTTGCCGACAAAGTTCGTGATGTCCTCACGGCGGAGATCGGTCGGCGTGTGCTTCGCCACCCCGATCTTGTCCCGCGCCGAGATGAAGATCTGCCGCACCGGTACGGCCCGCCATCCGCCCCACGCGGCGACCGTCTGCTCGCAGACCGGACACGGCACGGCTTCCTCGTGCCACCAGAGCCCTTCCGCCTCCCGCGCGTCCGCCGGGATCAGGTCGAAGGGGTGTTGGTGGAACGGGCACCGCTCCACCGCGTACAGCGCCCCGTCCGGCTTGTGCGAGTACTCTTCGAGCCGGCGCTTGAGGCGGTCCACCGTCATCGACTTGCCGGAGCCCTGCGGTCCGACGAGGAGCAGCAGCCGCCGCTCCATGCTCATCGCGTACCCGCGAAAGAAGCTGACGATCTCGTCGAGCTGGGAATCCATCCCGTACACGCCTTCGAACACGCGGGCCTTGCCGAAGTAGTCGATCATGTCGGCGATGTAGTGGAGCGTCGTCCGCGTCAGACGCCGATCGCGCCGGCTCGCGGCCAGGTACGTCTCGACCGTTGTCATCTCGCCCATCCGGCTCACCCGATCCCGCAGGGTGCCGCCCGCCGCTTCGCGGAACGGCCCAAGACCTCCACGCGATTGCCGTTCACGGAACCTCCGACCACTCAGTATCTACCCCACTGTACGTCGGCCATCGATGCATCGTTCCGGCGGTCGGTGCCGCGTTACACAAAACGCAGAAGCCCAGCACAGGAGCCGTACACGCTCCCCGGCCGGGCTTCATGGTCCGCCGCGCCCTACCACGATATTTGGTTCGGTGCCGCTCCGTCGTCCGCTGCCGTATAGTCCCGGTCCGACCCAATGAATGGACGTGGCACGCATAACTGCGACGTTGGGCTGCGAACTTTGAGCCGAGTATAGCCCCGGCGGCGGTTTGTGTCAATGAAAGATCGCGAAAAATGTAGTAGTTCAGCAATAATGTCACCCCCTAACAGTTCCGTGACTATGTCACCCTGGGACTATGACCAGGGAGACGATCATGTTGAGTCAGAAGGATCAACAGCGCGTGCAGGTC